>JANNEX010000574.1:0-1564 GCA_031379155.1 Rubrivivax sp. | reverse complement strand
TTCAAACACGCCCAGCTTGGTGTGCAACGGGGTTTCGTCGGCAATAAAAACAAAGGCCGCAGCCTGCGCCGAGGTGTTGCTCAACAACACGGGTGTGTAGCCCGGCGCGCAACAGGTGTCGGCCTGCGCCAGCGTGAAACTTTGCTGATCCACCTGCACACGCACGCTGCCTTCAATCAAATGAAAGACCATGGCCGGGCTGCGCACGGGTAGCTGCAGTGTTTGGCCCGGGCGCAGCATGAGCGCATAAAAGCCCAGGATGTTTTCGGCATGGCCACCTGTCTCGGGGTTGGCGTAGGTGACCTGCACGGCTTGCAGGTCGGGCTGGTTTTCGGCCAAGGACTCCAGCGCCGCTCTGGTGTCGGCCCACGGGTAGCGCAGCATCGGGTAGCCCTTGCGTGAGCGCTCAAACACGGGCGTGGGCACCATGCCACCACGCGCGTAGTCCCTTTCGCCGCGGCCAGGCAGGGTGGTCTGGCGCCCGCCATTGACGTGGTAGCTGGCTTCCATGTAGTAGACCAGCGGCAGGTCCAGCACGTCCAGCCAGACCACCGGCTGGTCGCCGTCGTGGCCGTGTTCGTGCCATAGGCCGGTAGGCGTGAGGATGAGGTCGCCGCGCAGCATGGGGCATTTCTCGCCTTCCACCGTGCTCCAGGCGCCCTCGCCTTCAACCACCATGCGCACGGCATTGGGTGTGTGACGGTGTGATGGCGCCCATTCACCGGGCAGCAACAACTGCATGCCAAGGTAGATGGCGGCGCTGGCCTGCATCTTGTCCAGGCCGTGGCCGGGGTTGGCCAGCACGAGTACACGGCGTTCAGCCTTTTCGATGGGTGTCAGTTCGCCGGCCTTCATCAGCAGCGGGCGAATGACGGCGTAGGGCCAGTGCGTGGCGCGCGTGTTCAGGGTCGGCTTGAGCGGCGGCAACACGCCGCGCAAGCTGGGCCACAGCGGCACCAGGTTGTGCTGGCGCAACTCTGCCACGTAATCAGCGGGCAGGTCTTCCAGGCGGCCAAGTTCACTCATGATCGAATCCTTCTCAGGCGGCCAGACAGTTGTCAAGGCGCCAACCATAGAGCCATTCCATGGCGTCGTAAAAGCGCTCTGGCGAACGGCCCGTCCACAGGTCATTGCGCACCAGCCGCTGCACACCCTTGGCGTGAAAGATGCGGCCCATCTCGCGTGCCGACAGCACCACACGGGCCGTGCGCGCCACGCGCGAGCGCTGATAGTGCGCAAAGGCAGGAGCGAAATCGTTGCCGTGCACACGCAGCGCTTCACCCAGTGTCACCGCGTCTTCCATGGCCATGCATGCGCCCTGGGCCAAGTACTGCAGCGTCGGATGGGCGGCGTCGCCCAGCAAAACGGCGTGGCCAAAGGTCCACTGGCCTATGGGTTCGCGGTCAGCCGTGGCCCAACGCGTCCAGTCCTTGGGCAAGTCGATCAACTGGCGCGCCTTGGGACAGATGCCTTCAAAGAAGCTCTGCACTTCTGCGCGGCTGCCCACCTGCACGCCCCACTCTTCTTTGGCGCGGCTGTGGAAGGTGACGACCACGTTGAACTG
>JANNEX010000051.1:0-5554 GCA_031379155.1 Rubrivivax sp. | reverse complement strand
TCGCGCACACGGCGGCCTTCGGGTGTGCGGATGGGAATGTTCTGCAAGTTGGGATCGTTGCTGGACAGCCGCCCCGTCACCGCCACCGCCTGCGCGTAATTCGTGTGTACACGGCCAGTAGCCGGGTTGACCATCAGCGGCAACTTGTCCGTGTAGGTGCCCTTCAACTTGGCCAGGCTGCGGTGGTCCAGGATGCGCGCCGGCAGCGGATAGTCAGCGGCCAATTCGGCCAGCACTTCTTCATCGGTGCTGGGCGCGCCGGTGGCGGTTTTTTTCTTTACCGGCAGGCCGAGCTTGGTGAACAGGATCTCGCCGATCTGCTTGGGGCGGCCCATGTTGAAAGGCTGACCGGCGATGCGGTAGGCCTCTTGCTCCAGCGCCACCATGCGCTCAGCCAATTCCTGGCTTTGGCGCGCCAGCAAAGTGGCATCGATGAGCACGCCGTGGCGTTCTACGCGCTGCAATACGTGCGCCACCGGCATCTCAATTTGCTCGTAGACAAAACGCAGGCCTTCGTTGGCCAACACACGCGGTAGCAGAGCCTGATGCACGTGCAGCGTCATCTCGCTGTCTTCGCCGGAATACTCGGCCGCGCGCGTCATGTCAACCTGCGCAAAGCTGATCTGGTTCACGCCCTTGCCACACAGGTCTTCAAAGCTCAGGCCTTTGCGGCCCAGGTGGCGTTCAGCCAGCGCTTCCAGGCTGTGTTTGTGGTGTGCTTCCAGCACATAACTCTGCAACAGAGTGTCATGGCGGTAGCCGTGAACTTGTATGCCCGCGTTGGCCAGCACGTGCAGGTCGTACTTGATGTTCTGGCCCAGCTTGGCCTTGCTGGCGTCTTGCAGCCAGGGCCGCAGTTTGTCGAGTACTTCTTGCAGCGGCAGCTGCTCGGCCACGCCGGGGTAGCTGTGGGCCAGCGGCACATACGCGGCGCGGCCGGGCTCGACGGCAAAGCTGATGCCAACGATGCGTGCGCGCATCGGGTCGAGGCTGTCAGTTTCGGTGTCGACGGCCACCAGGTCGGCTGTGAGCAGGCGTTGCAGCCAGTGATCAAGCCGCTCCCAGGTGGTGATGGTTTCGTAGTCGCGCGGCAAGGCCTGGGCTTGTGGCGTCGGCGATGTGCCTGGCTCACTGTCGCCCTCGCTGTCGCCCTTACTGTCGGCCTGGGCTGGCGCCGTGGTCTCAATCTCGCGCAGCCAAGTCTTGAAGCTGTAGCGCTCGTAGAAGTTGTGCAGGCCGCTGTGGTCCACCTCGCGCAACGCCAGCGCCTCTAGCGCGGGCCAGTCTTGCACGTGGCCGCTGAGGTCGCAGTCAGTCACCACGGTGATGAGCTTGCGGCCCATGGGCAGCCAACCTAAAGCGGCGCGCAGGTGTTCGCCCACAGCGCCTTTGATGCTGTCGGCAGCGGCCACCACGCCGTCGAGTGAGCCGTGTTCTTCCAGCCATTTCACTGCTGTCTTGGGCCCCACCTTGTTGACACCCGGCACGTTGTCCACGGTGTCGCCAATGAGGGTCAGGTAGTCGATGATGCGATCAGGCGCCACGCCAAACTTGGCCTTCACGCCGGCCACGTCCAGCAGCTCAGGCGGCTTGGCCATGGTGTTGATCAAGGTCACATCGGCATCGACCAGTTGCGCCAGGTCTTTGTCGCCGGTGGAAATCAGCACGGTGTGCCCGCTGGCCGCTGCCACACGCGCCAGTGTGCCGATCGCGTCGTCGGCCTCGATGCCGGGCACTTCCAGCACCGGCCAGCCCAGCAGGCGCACGACTTCGTGGATGGGTTCGATTTGCTGGCGCAGCGGTTCGGGCATGGGCGAGCGGTTGGCCTTGTACTGGTCGTACCAGGCGTCGCGGAAAGTCGGGCCTTTGGCGTCGAACACGCAGACGGCGTGTTCGGCCGGATAACGTTCGCGCAGCCAGCGCATCATGGCCACCATGCCGTGGATGGCGCCCGTCGGGAAGCCGTCGGCGCTGCGCAGGTCGGGCATGGCGTGGTAAGCGCGGTAGAGGTAGCTCGAGCCGTCCACCAGCAGCAAGCGTTTTTCGGTTTTGTCGGTCTTTTCGGTCATGGGTGGATTGTGGCGCGCTGCGTAGAATCATAGGCATGACATCCACGCTTGCCCTGGCCCTGGTTTTGATCGCCGCTGCTCCTTGCGTGGCAGCAGCACAACCCGCGCCAGCCGCCAGCGCAGGCGCCGCCGCCAAGCCAGCGACCCCACTGCAAGCACACATCGTGGTCATTGAAGACGAGGCCGTGCGCATCGAAGAAAGCCATGGTCGCAGCGGTGTGCGCAAGGTGGTGGTGCACAGCAAGCTGGCGGGCACGCGTGACTATGAAATCCAGCTCGCCCCGCCTGGGCGTGACCCCTCGCAAGAGCGTGGCAACGCGGGCCGGCGCAGCTGGTCTTTGTTCAGCTTTTAGACCGCGCCATGGCGGTCTACACCGAAGTCAGCCGCGACCAGGCCGACGCACTCTTGCAGCACCTGGACTTGGGTGCGCTGACCGACTTGCAGGGCATACGCTCGGGCATCGAAAACACCAACTACTACGCGAGCACAGCCCGTGGGCAATGGGTGTTGACGCTGTTTGAACGCCTCTCAGCGGCCGAACTTCCCTACTGCCTGCAACTGATGCAACACCTGGCTGCGTTGGGCATTCCTGTGCCGGCGCCGCAAGCATCAGCCGACGGCAGCTTGGTGCACACACTGGCTGGCAAACCGGCTGCCGTGGTCACGCGCTTGCCCGGCAGCCATCGGCTGCGGCCCGCCGTCACCCACTGCACCCAGGTGGGCCACATGCTGGCGCGCATGCACCTGGCGGCCGCCAGCTTGCGCTTGCAGCAACCCCATCTGCGTGGCCTGGATTGGTGGACGCAGACCTCTCCCGTGGTGCGCCCGCATGTCAACGCCGAGCAGGCTGCGCTGCTGGACGAGGAACTGCGATTTCAGCAGCAACTGGCGGCATCGCCAGCAGGCCAGGCGCTGCCGCACGGCCCCATCCACGCCGACCTGTTCCGCGACAATGTGATGTTCGACGACACCGCCGGTGGCGACCGCCTGTGCGGCCTTTTCGACTTCTACTTTGCCGGCACCGACAGGCTGCTGTTTGACGTGGCGGTGTGCCTCAACGACTGGTGCAGCGACCCCAGCACTGGCCAGCTTGACGAAGCGCAAGCCAGCGCCTTCGTGGCCGCCTACCACCACGTGCGCCCACTCAGCCACGGCGAAGTGCGCGCCCTGCCCGCCTTGCTGCGCGCGGCCGCGCTGCGCTTTTGGATTTCACGCCTGTGGGACTGGCACTTGCCACGCAGCGCCAGCTTGCTGCAAGCCAAAGACCCGGCCCACTTTGAGCGTGTGCTGCGCGCACGCATCCACCAACCCTGGCACCCGAGCATCTAAGCCCATGGCCCTGTCTTTGAAGCAAGTTGAAGCATCGCGCGGCTGGCGCTGGATTGGCGACGCCTGGCGGCTGTTCATGCGCCGGCCCTTTGCCTTCACCGCCTTGTTTGCGGTGTTTTTATTCGCCGCGCTGGTGGTCAGCCTGGTGCCGCTGCTGGGCGGCTTGGTGCAGATGATGTCGCTGCCGCTGCTCAGCCTGGGTTTCATGATTGCCAGCCAGTCGGCCTTGCTCGACGGCCCCGTGCACCCGCGCCAGTTCATCGAACCGCTGCGCACCGATGCGCGCCGCCGCCGCTCGCTCATCATTCTTTGCGTGGGCTATGGCGTGTCAGCGCTGCTGGTGCTGTGGCTGGCCGATGCGGTATCGGGCGGCGCCTGGGGCCGGCTGCAAGCGCTGATGCAAAAAGGCGCCTCGGCCCAGCCGCAAATAGACGCACTGCTGTCCGAGCCCGGCGTGGTCACCGGCGCCATGCTGGCCGTGGTGCTGGGCAGCGCCTTGTCGCTACCCTATTGGCATGCACCGGCGCTGGTGCATTGGGGCGGCCACAGCGTAGGGCAGGCGCTGTTTTCAAGCACCGTGGCGGTGTGGCGCAGCAAGGGCGCGTTTTTTGTTTACAGCATGGGCTGGGTCGTGCTGGTGCTGATGTTTGGCCTGCTCACCGCTTTGCTGCTGGGGCTGCTGGGCCTGCCGCAGTTGGCAGGGGTCATGGGCGTGCCGGGTGGCTTGGTGTTCAGCGCCGTGTTCTACGTCTCGCTGCTCTTCACCTTCAATGACAGTTTTGGCGGCGCGCCTGTCAACACGGCTGATGACCCGGTGACACAGCCTGATCCCTAGGAGCGTGGGCGGCAGAAGGTCGTCGGCTGCAACGCGCGAGAAACCGGCCCATCGCGGTACCCCCTCGTGCGCCCATAGAAACAACTATGGGCTTCTCGGTAGCACCACGCTGTACCAGTTTTCGCACGTTTCGCTTCGACGCCTTCTGCCGCCCACGCTCCTAGCCCGGCCTTGCCGCGAATTCAGTCGCCCAGAATCTCGCGCCCCAGGGCCGCCAGCGCTTTGACGTAGGCCTGCATAGGCACGCGCACGACACCCGCGCCAATCTGCCCTACGCCGGCTTCTTTGTGCGCGATGCCAGTGGTGACCAATGGGCGGATGCCGGTGTCCACGACTTTGAGCACATCAATGCCGCAAGGCGCGCCGGCAAAGTCCAGCGCCGGCAGGCTCAGTGAGGGGTTGCGCGTGACGCAGATCTCCACCATCTCACGGCTGTAGCGCACGGCGTCGCCCACGGTGCCGCCAGCCAGAAGGGTGAGCGCGGGCGACGCAGCGAATGAACAGCCGCCCAGGCCGGCGGTCTCGGTGATGGCGCTGTCGCCAATGTCGGGGCAAGCATCGGCTTGTTTGAAGCCGGGGAAGAAGAGGCCTTGGGGCAAGTCTGATGGGGCACAAAACCACTGCTGACCCAGGCCGCTGACACGCAGCCCCGTTTGTGTGCCGTTGCGCGCCGTGGCCGTGACCACCGTGCTGAAGGGGATGCCATGCGCGGCGTCCATGATGGCCTTGCACGCGGCCATTGAGTAGTTCAAAAAGAACTGCGAACTGCGCGCCACGAAGTCCAGTGTCTGATGTACCTGGTCTTGCGTGATGCTGCCTTTGCCAGTGGACGACGCAGCCGCCAGCGGCACGGCCAGCGCCATGAACAGCAGCGACGTGGAGGCGGCGTTGCGGCTGTGCACCTCGTCGCCCATCAAGAGGGCCTGCGACTGAATGGCCTTGAGGTCGATGCCGCCGCTCTTGTCCAGCGTGCTTTGCACGGCGGCCTTGAGCACCGGCGCCAGCACGGCTTCAAACCACTTCAGGCGCGCGATGACATCAGGGCCATTGGCGCCAAAACGCAAGCAACGGCCAATGCCTTCGTTGAGGTTGGTGTAGGCGCGGTTGCCGTGGGTGGCGTCACGCACCTGGATCAGCGGCATCGACGCGCTGATGATGCCGGTCATGGGGCCTACGGCATGGAAGTCGTGGCACTGGGCGAATTCAATTTCACCGCGCTCCAACATGCGCTGCGCAGCCTGCGGCGAATCGGCCCAACCTTCATAGAGCACCGCGCCGATCATGGCGCCGTGCATGGGCCCGCACATGTCGGCCCAGGCC
>JANNEX010000508.1:0-2980 GCA_031379155.1 Rubrivivax sp. | reverse complement strand
TTGGCGAAGGTGCGGTCGATGAGCGGGAACTGTTCTGGGGCTGAGTTTTTCACCGTGATGCAGCCGCCGGTGATGGCGCCCAGCGCCATGAAGGTCACCGCTTCATGAAAGTCTTCGGCGAAGGTGAATTCGGTGCCGCCGAGTTTGTTCACGCCGTGCACGGTGAGGCGGCTGGTGCCTATGCCTTCAATCTGCGCACCCAGTTTGACCATGAAGGCGCAGAACTCTTGCACATGGGGTTCGCTGGCGGCGTTCATCAGCGTGCTGGTGCCGCCCGCTCCCGTGGCCAACGCGGCGCAGAGCACGAAGTTTTCCGTCGTGGTGACGCTGGCGTAGTCCAGCCAGTGGTGGTTGGCTTTGAGGCCGCCTTCGGTGCGCATGATCAGCGCTTCACGGCGCCTCTCGACACGGGCACCAAAGCGTTCCATCACTTCCACGTGCGGATCAATCTCGCGCACGCCCAGGGTGCAGCCCTGCACGTCGTTTTCAATGCGCGCCACGCCAAAGCGCGCCAACAGTGGCGGCACCAGCATGATGGAGCTGCGCATCTCTTCGGGCAGGTGGTGCGTGACGGGGTCGAACTGTGTCGCCTTGTGATGAACGTCCAGGATGCCCGTGCTGTAGTCCACGCTGACGGCGCTGCCCAGCTGGCGAAAGATCTCGACGATCTTTCTCACATCGGTGATTTCAGGAATGCCAATCAGGCGCACCGGCTCGTGCGTGAGCAGCGTGGCGCACAGGATGGGTAAGACGGCATTTTTGTTGGCCGAAGGCACGATGCGGCCCGTGAGTGGCGTGCCGCCGTGGACGATGAGGTTGGCCATGAAAGCGTTTCAGGGGGTGATGATCAAGAGCAGGATTGTCATTGCGCCGGGTCGCGCACCCGCCAGCGGATGGCGTCGATGGATTTCAGCAATTCTGGCCACAGCGTGGTGCCCCAGGCCGCCAGGTTTTCGTCCACATGGGCCACGCTGGTGACGCCAATGATGGTGCTGGCCACGCGCCAGTTGCTGTAGCAAAAAGCCAGCGCCATCTGCGTGGGTGTCAGGCCGTTGGCTCGCGCCAGGGCGTTGTACTCACGCGCGGCGGCCAACACTTCTGGCCGCGCCCAGCGTTGGCTGCGGAAGGCCGCAAACTGGGCCAGGCGACCGAGTTCAGGTTTTGTCTCGTCGAAGCCCGAAGCATCGTATTTGCCCGTCAAAGTACCAAAGCCCAGCGGCGAATAGGCCAGCAGGCTGACGCCCGTGCGGTGCAGGGTTTCGTCCAGCGCGTTGTCCAGGCTGCGGTTGACCAGGGCATAGGGGTTTTGCACGCTGACGATGCGCGGCAGGCCGAGCTGCTGGGCCATACGCACAAATTCAGTCACGCCCCAGGGCGTTTCATTGCTCACGCCGATGTGGCGCACCTTGCCTGCCTTCACCAGGCCGGCCAGGGCTTGCAGTTGCTCGGCAATGGAGCAGTACTGGCGGTCCTTGCCAGGCTCGAAGTAGATCGGGCCGAAGAGTGGCACGTTGCGGTTGGGCCAGTGGATTTGGTAGAGGTCGATGTAGTCAGTCTGCAAGCGCTTCAGGCTGTCGTCACAGGCCTGCACAATTTCAGCTGGCAGCAAATTGGCGCTGCCCTGGCGCACCCAGTCCATGTTGCGTGAAGGCCCGGCCACCTTGGTGGCCAGCACTACCTGCCGGCGCACGCCGGGGTGTTTGGCAAACCACTGGCCGATGATGGTTTCAGTCGCGCCGTAGGTCTCGCGCCGCGACGGCACGGCGTACATCTCGGCCGTGTCAATGAAGTTCACGCCGCGCGCCAGCGCGTGGTTCAGGATCTGGTGCGCGGCTTCCGAGCCCACCTGCTCGCCGAAGGTCATGGTGCCCAGGCAGATGGGCGGTACTTGCAGGTCAGATTGACCGAGGAAAACGGCTTGCATGTCAACGGGTTTGATGGCAGGGGTCTCGCAGTGTGCCGCAAGCAGGCGCTCAGGCAAGTTCAGCGCCTGTCAAGCCCGTGCCGCCAACTGCGCCCTTTGTTCTTCTTGCAGCCGCAAGACCCGCCGCTGCACCTTGCCAGTCGTGGTCATGGGCAGTACGTCAATGAATTCGATTTCTTTGGGATATTCATAGGGCGCCAACTGGCCGCGCACATGTTGCTGCAAGGCCAGCACCAATGCGTCGCTGGCCACAAAGCCTGCGGCCAGCACGACGTAGGCCTTGACCACGGCACCCCGCTCAACATCGGGTTTAGGCACCACGGCCGCGTTGGCCACCGCCGCGTGTTTGACCAGGCAGTTTTCAATCTCGCTGGGGCCGATGCGGTAGCCGGCGGCCTTGAAGACATCGTCGCTGCGGCCCTGGTACCAAAGGTAGCCGTCTTCGTCCATGACGGCGGTGTCGCCGGTGCGGCACCAACTGTTGGCCACATCACCGGTGAACTTGGCGGCGCTGCTGGCTTCATTGCGCCAGTAGCCCAAGAAGAACACCGGGTCGTCGTGGCCGCGCACGTCTTTGCGGTGCACAGCCACATCGCCGGGTGTGCCCCTGGCGCATTCGTTTCCTGCATCGTCGACCACCGCCACGCGGTGGCCCGGATAGGCGCGGCCCATGCTGCCAGGCTTGGCCGGCCAGGCCGCGTGGCGCTTGCCTTGGGCATCGACATAGCTGCCGCAGTTGCCCACGATGTAGTTGATTTCGGTCTGGCCGAACATCTCGTTGACCGTCACGCCCAGCGCTTGCTGGCACCAGTGAAAAACCGCGTCGCCCACGGCTTCACCGGCACTCATCATCGCGCGCAATTTCAGGCGGTAATGCAGGGCCGGCTCGGGCACCGCTTTCATCATGGCCTTGAGGGCGGTTGGGAACAGGAAGCTGTGCGTGACGGCGTGGTCCTGCATCAACTGCAAGGCGCGTTCTGGCGCAAAGCGGCCTTGGTAGGCGACGATGCGCCGGCCAAAGTACAGTGTGGGCAGCAGCGCGTCCATGAGGCCGCC
>JANNEX010000476.1:0-8920 GCA_031379155.1 Rubrivivax sp. | reverse complement strand
GCACGTTGCTGCGTGACGTGAAAGCGCTGCGGCGACCACAGGCTGAGCTCGTCGCGCGCCCGCGTCATGCCCACGTACAGCAGGCGGCGTTCTTCTTCTATCTCGGCCGCGCTGCCCGTGGCCATGTCGGCGGGCATGCAGCCGTCCACGACGTTGAGGATGTGCACGGCATTCCACTCCTGGCCCTTGGCCGAATGCAAGGTGGACAGGATGAGGTAGTCCTCGTCGCGGTGCGGTGGGCCCGACTCGTCGCTGCTGGCCTCGGGCGGGTCCAGCGTCAGTTCGGTGACGAAGCGCTCGCGGCTGCGGTGGCCAGCGGCCACGTGGCCCAGTTGCTCCAGGTCGGCCAGGCGCACACGGGCGTCGTCGTGCAGGCGTTCCAGATGCGGTTGGTACCAGGCGACAACACGCTGCAAATCGCGCGGCCACGTGGCTTCTTCGCTGCGCAGGTGCTGCATGAGTTGCAGCAGCGCTTGCCAGGGTTCTTTGGCGGCGGGTGGTGGCTTGTAGCTGGCCAGATCAGGGCCATGGTCCAGCAGCTTGCGCACACTGGCCGGCCCCATGCCCGGCACCAGGCGCGCCGTGCGCAGGGCGGGCAGTTGCGCCTGCGGGTTGTCGGCCCAGCGCAGCACGGCAAGCACGTCTTTCACGTGCGCCGCCTCCATGAATTTGAGGCCGCCGTACTTGACGAAGGGCACGCCGCGCCGCGTCAATTCCAGCTCGAGCGGCGCGCTGTGTGTGCCGGTGCGAAACAGCACCGCTTGACGCTTCAGCGCCAGCCCGGTTTCACGTTGCGCCAGGACCGCATCAGCCACGCCGCGCGCTTGCGCGGCTTCGTCTTCCACGGTGTGCAGGCGCGGCAGGCAACCCGCGGCACGTTCACTCCACAGGTTCTTCACAAAGCGCTGGGCGGCCAGCGCGATGACGGCGTTGGAGGCTTGCAAAATTTGCGGCGTGCTGCGGTAGTTTTGCGTCAGCGTCAGCACTTTGGCGGGTGGCTCAAAACGCTGCGGGAAGGACAGGATGTGTTCGACATCGGCGCCGCGAAAAGCGTAGATCGACTGGGCGTCGTCGCCCACTGCGGTGAGGCCCAGGCCATGGGGTTTGAGCGCATGCAGGATGTCGGCCTGCAGGCGGTTGATGTCCTGCACTTCGTCCACCAGCACATGCTCAAAGCGTGCCGCCAGGCGCTGGGCCATGGCCGGCACTTGCATCAAATGCCACCAGGCCAGCAGCAGGTCGTCAAAGTCCAGCGACTGTTGTTGCAGCTTGGTTTCACCGAAAGCCGCGAAGAGTTTTGCCAGGTCGGCTTCGTGGCCCAGGCACCACGGGAACTGGGTCTTGATCACGTCGCCTAACGCACTACGTGTGTTGACACAGCGCGAATGAATGGCCAGACAAGTGGGCGCCAGCGGCACGCGGTGTTCGCTGTCGGCCAAGCCCATGGCCTGGCGCGTGTGGGCCAGCAGGTCTTGCGTGTCGGCACGGTCCAGCACCGTGAAACCCGGCGCCAGGCCAATGCGCGGCGCTTCTTCACGCAGCAGCCGCGCAGCCACGCTGTGGAAGGTGCCGCACCAGGGCAGGGTGGGCGGCGCGCTGCTGTTTGGCATGCCCAGCGACTGGTGCAACAGCCGGGCTGCGCGGCGCGCCATTTCAGCCGCCGCGCGGCGTGAGAAGGTCAGCAGCAGCACGCGCTGCGGGTCTGCACCTTGTTGCACCAGCCAGGCCAGGCGCGAGGCCAGCGTCAGCGTCTTGCCAGTGCCGGCACCTGCAATCACCAGCAGAGGGCCGTCGCCACAGGCTTGCTCGGCGGCTTGTTGTTGTTCGCGGTTGAGGGTAGCGGTGGCCGGCACGGTGGGCCCAGGATGCCAAAGCGCTACTGTATGCGCATCCAGCGCATCCAGCGCAGCGCGTGCATCCCGACAACACGGCTTTGGCCTGCCCGGCAGGACTCGAACCTGCTACCACCAGCTTAGAAGGCTGGTGCTCTATCCAGATGAGCTACGGGCAGCGTGCTGGCGCGCGATTCTAGGTTCGATGCGAGTCAGCGCTGCTGATACTGCGTCTTGCCAAACAGCGCATCACGCGCCTTGTCGTCCACCAGGGGCTTGCGCAGATTGGCCAGCACTTCCACACCGCGCTTGACCGCAGGGCGGGCCGAGATTTCGTCGAACCAGCCGCGCAGGTGGGGAAAGTCGTTCCAGTCTATGCCCTGGTTCTTCCAGCTGCGCAGCCACGGGAAGATGGCGATGTCGGCGATGCTGTACTCGGCACCCGCCATGTACTTGCTCTTGGCCAGGCGCTTGTTCATGACCCCGTAGAGACGCTTGGCCTCGTTGGTGTAACGGTCCACCGCGTAGGCAATTTTTTCTGGCGCGTAGATGCGAAAGTGGTGCGCCTGGCCCAGCATGGGGCCGACGCCGCCCATCTGGAACATCAGCCATTCCAGCACCTCGTATTTGCCGCGCACATCAGCCGGCATGAAGCGGCCGGTTTTGCCCGCCAGGTAGAGCAGGATGGCGCCGGATTCAAACATCGAAATCGGCTTGCCATCCGGGCCCTGCGGGTCGACGATGGCGGGGATTTTGTTGTTGGGGCTGATGGCCAAAAAGTCGGGCTTGAACTGGTCGCCGGCGCCGATGTCCACCGCGTGTGCGCGGTAGGCCAGGCCGCACTCTTCCAGCATGATGTGAACCTTGTGGCCATTGGGCGTGGCCCACGAATACACTTCGATCATCGTCGTTCTCCGCAGGTGCGCGCAGCTTGGGTGGCGCCTTGGGTTGCGCAACTGGCTCACTGGACTCTAAACCATGCTCGACGGCTTGAAACGCTTGTTCAACGCGGCATCGCCCGCAGCTGACGACTACGGCATCACGCCCTGGGCGCAGGCCAAGCAGTACACCTTTCGCGCCGTGCCTGGCGAAGGATTTGTGCTGGACGGCCGCTTGGGCGCCACACCCTGGCGGCTGGAGTGGGGCCCTTCACAGCGCCCCTACATCCAGGGCCAGGAATTGCGCATCCGCTCTGAGCTGGGCTTGAGTGCCGACTTGCAAGTGGTGGTCATGAACCGGCTGCTGCAAGAAAAGATGGAGAAGGACGTCTTCGACCAATACGTGGAAGGTGTGCAAACACGCATCGACAACCAAACGCCGCCCGAGATGCGTTGGCTGGTCATGTTCCCCAAGTTGGCCGGCAGTGACATGCCTGAGCTGCGTGAACGTTTTATCGCCCTGGCCAGCATGAAGAGCTGGCTTGTGCAGTGGCTGCAAGGGCCGCTGACGCAGTCGTTGGCGGCGCTGCGCGTGGATGAGGCCACACCGCTGGTGCTGATGATTGGTCGTGGCCGCTTGATGTTGCGCACGCCGCTGGCGCAAGCCGACGTGAGCACGGTGCAGTCGTGGCTGCGGCTGTTTGAAGTGGCCATGCGTGAAGCGCGGCGCGTGGCTAACGAGAGCAGCGATACGCTGTCGCCCAGCACCCAGCCCAGCATGTGGTCGACCAGTGCGCTGCCGGGCGACGAGCGGCAGAAGTAAGCCCAGTTTCCTGCCCCTGTCTGGGACAGGAGTTCGTTGGTCCTAACAGGCTAGCTGCGTGGCGCAGCGAGCTTGCCCAACTCCAGCTTGGCAATCGCATTGCGGTGCACCTCATCGGGCCCATCAGCAAAGCGCAGCGTGCGCGACAGGGTGTAGAAGTAGGCCAACGGAAAGTCTTGGCTCATACCCGCGCCGCCGTGCACCTGCATGGCCCAGTCGATGATCTGGCAGGCCATGGTGGGCGCCACCACCTTGATCATGGCAATCTCGGCCTTGGCACTTTTGTTGCCCGCCACGTCCATCTTCCAGGCTGTCATCAGGGTCAGCAAACGCGCCTGGTCGATCATGCAGCGCGCTTCGGCGATGCGCTCTTGCGTCACCGTCTGCTGCGCGATCGTTTTGCCAAACGCGGTGCGGCTCACGGCGCGTTCGCACATCAGCTTCAGAGCCCGTTCGGCAATGCCGATCAGGCGCATGCAGTGGTGAATGCGGCCCGGGCCCAGGCGGCCTTGGGCGATCTCAAAGCCTCGGCCTTCGCCCAACAAGATGGCGCTTGCCGGCACGCGCACATTCTTGAAGTCGACCTCCATGTGGCCGTGTGGCGCGTCGTCGTAGCCAAACACCGTGAGTGGGCGCACAACGGTGATGCCTGGCGTGTTGGCAGGCACCACGATCATCGACTGCTGTGAGTGTTTGGGTGCGGCCGCGTCGGTCTTGCCCATGAAGATGTAGACGGCGCAGCGCGGGTCGCCCGCGCCGCTGGTCCACCACTTGCGGCCGTTGATGACGTAGCTGTCGCCATCTTTTCGGATATCGGCTTCGATGTTGGTGGCGTCAGACGAAGCCACTGCCGGTTCTGTCATGGCAAAGGCGCTGCGTATCTTGCCGTCCAACATGGGTCCCAGCCAACGTTGTTTGTGTTCGGCGCTGCCGTAACGCGCAAAGACTTCCATGTTGCCGGTGTCGGGCGCCGAGCAGTTGAAGACCTCGCTGCTCCAGGGCACTGCGCCCATGATTTCGGACAAGGGCGCGTAGTCCTGGTTGGACAGGCCGAAGCCGAATTCAGAGTCACCTTTGGCGGCCGCGCCAGCACCTTCGGCATGCGGCGGCAGGAACAGGTTCCACAGGCCTGCAGCGCGCGCTTTGGGCTTGAGTTCTTCGATGACTTGCAGCGGCGTCCAGCGCTTGCCGGCCTGGCTGTTGGCCTCAATCTCGGTGAAGTAGCGCGCCTCGGCCGGGTAAACGTGCTCGGCCATGAAGGCGCTCAGGCGGGTGCGCAATTCTTCGCAGCGCGCGGAGTAGCTGAAGTCCATGCTTAGGCCTTTTGAGTGAGTGTGTGATTCAGAAAGAGCACTTCATGAGCAGCACTTCAGGAAGCGCGCTGCGCAAACTGCCAGGCCATGTGGGCCAGCGGCCGCGTGGACGAGCCGGTGGCGCGCGCTTGTGCGCTGGACGCTGTGCCGTCCACCACGCGTTTGGCGATGCCCTGCGTGATGGAGGCCAGGCGGAACAGGTTATAGGCCAGGTAGAAGTTCCAGTCGGCGGCCAGCGCTTGTGGGTCGGCGCGACCCGTGCGTTGGCAATAGCGCTTGACGTAGTCGTCCTGGCTGGGGATGCCCAAGGCGGCGTAGTCCAGGCCGCCAATGCCACGGAAAGTGCCGGGCGGAATGTGCCAGGCCATGCAGTGGTAGCTGAAGTCGGCCAGCGGGTGGCCCAGGGTGGACAGTTCCCAGTCCAGCACAGCCAGCACACGCGGCTCGGTCTTGTGGAAGACGAGATTGTCCAGGCGGAAGTCGCCATGCACCACCGAGACCTGGGTTTCGTCGCGCGCCGTGGCCGGCATGTGCGCCTGCAGCCAGTCGATGAGGCTGTGCATCTCGGCGATGGGCTCGGTGATGGAAGCCAGGTACTGCTTGCTCCAGCGGCCAATCTGGCGTTCGAAGTAGCTGCCCGGTTTGCCGTAGCCCACCAGGCCAGGGGCATTGACATTCACGCTGTGCAGCGCGGCGATGACGCGGTTCATTTCGTCGTAGATGGCGCCGCGTTCAGCCTTGCTCATGCCAGGCAAGGACTGGTCCCACAGCACACGCCCGTCCATGAATTCCATGACGTAAAAGGCGCGGCCGATAACGGCTTCGTCTTCGCACAACAGGTGCATGCGCGGGACTGGCACCGCCGTGCCTGCCAAGGCGTGCATGACGCGAAATTCGCGCTCCACCGCGTGTGCCGAAGGCAGCAGCTTGCTGGCCGGCCCGGGCTTGCTGCGCATGACGTAGTTGCAGCCAGGGGTCAGCAACTGGTAGGTCGGGTTGGACTGGCCGCCTTTGAATTGCTGCACGCTCAAAGGGCCTTCAAAGCCGCTCAAGTTGGCCGTTAGATAGGCTTGCAGTGCGGCCACGTCAAAGGCGTGGCTGGCCAACACGTCGCGGGTTCCGGTGAACTGTTCCATGGTGGTTATTGGCGGTGGTTAGCGCTGGTTAGCGTTCAGAAATGGCCAGTAATTTTTCGCGCGACAAGACCACCAGCCGCGTGGGTTCGACGCGCACCGCGCCTTCGCGTTCGAAGCCCTTGAGTTCTTGATTGACGCGTTGGCGCGACGCGCCCAGCAGCTGCGCCAGATCTTCCTGCGCCAGCGCCAGCCCGATGCGGATTTCTTCGCCCTGGGCAATGCCGTAGCTGCGCGCCAGCAGCAAGATCTGCTTGGCCAGGCGGGCCTGCAAAGGCCGCGTGTTGAGGTCTTCGAACTGGTTGAACATGAGGCGCAAGCGGCGGCAGTTCAGGCGCAGCAGCGCGTCGTAGAGCTCCACGTGGTGGTTCAGCAAATCCCTGAAGTCGGCCTTGCGCACCACCAGCATGGTGGTGGTGCCATGCGCGTCGGCATCGTGGGTGCGTGGCAAGCCGTCGAAGAGAGAGATGTCGCCAAACCAGGTGCCCGGCTCGGCATAGGTCAGCGTGACTTGTTTGCCCGACAGCGACACCGAGCTGATGCGCACCGCGCCCATGGCCACACCGCACCATTCTTCGGCAGCCGAGCCGCGCGCGGCCAGCGCTTGGCCATCGGCCAAACGGCGCACCAAAGCGCGCGACAGGATGGCACTTTGAAGCGTGGGTGATAGCTTGCTGAACCACGCGCCCGTCTGGATGTTGTGAAGCTCTTCGATTGTAAGAACGGGGGTATTCATGGCTTGTCTCTGAGGCGACAGGAGAGCGACCATGCATTGTCTACGCTGGCGAGACGCCAGCCTACCCGCACACACTGAACACACCGCCATGCCAACCGCCGCCTTGAACATCCCATCCCGCCGTGACCTGGTCAGCGCCGAAGAGTGGCGCTTGCGTGTGGACCTGGCCGCCGCCTACCGACTGGTGGCGCTGTTTGGCTGGGACGACCTGGTGTTCACGCACATCAGCGCGCGTGTGCCCGGGCCGGGCGGTGAACACACGGGGCAGTTCCTCATCAACCCCTACGGCTTGATGTTCGAGGAGATCACGGCGTCCAGCCTGGTCAAGATCGACGTCAGCGGCGCCAAGCTCGACGACTCGCCTTTCGATGTCAACCCTGCCGGCTTTGTCATCCACAGCGCCGTGCATGAAGCGCGCCACGACGCCGGCTGCGTGCTGCATGTGCATTCGCTCAACGGCATTGCAGTGTCGGCACAAAAAGGCGGTGTGCTGGCGCTTTCGCAGCAGTCAATTTTTGTCGTGTCCTCACTGGGTTATCACGACTACGAAGGTGTGGCCCTGCGTGACGAAGAAAAGCCGCGCCTGGTGGCCGACCTGGGCAGGCACAACTTCCTCATGCTGCGCAACCACGGCCTGCTGACCGTGGGCGCCACGGTGGCCGATGCCTTCTTGTCGATGTACTTGTTCGAGACCGTGTGCACGATTCAAGTTCGGGCCATGAGTGGCGGCGGTGAATTGATCACTGTCAACCCACGCATCGTGGCCACGGCGCGCCAACAGGCGGCGGTGGGCACACGCGGCCAGGGCTCGCAGCTGACCTGGCCGGGCTTGCTGCGCCGGCTGGACCGGCGCTCGCCAGGCTACGACACCTGAACCTGTGATCAGGTGCACGACTCGAACCGGCCCTCAACGAGCGCCGAAAACTGGCCCGCAAAGCGGCACTTAATCAGCGTTTTGTCGGCCTTTGCGTGGGTGGGCTTCTGCTAGAGTCATCGGCGATCAGGCTCTCACGCAACTCTTACTGCATGCACACACAACGGCCACGGCTGTGGTTGTCGATCAGCTTTGTTTCAGCCCTGGCGGCTGCGGCGGCATCGGCGGCTGGCCTCGGGGCCGGGGCGTCGTCGGCGGTGCTGGGCCAGCCGCTGGACTTTGCTGTTCAGGTCAGGCTGGAACCCGGCGACAGCCTGGCACCCGAATGTGTCAGCGCCGAAGTCACCTCGGGCGACCGGCGTGTGCCGCCGCCGCTGGTGCGCACGGTGGTCGAGGTGACGGGGGCCGACAGCGCGCGTGTGCGTGTGCTGACGCAGACCAGCATCGACGAGCCGGTGGTGTCGATCCAGTTGACGGTGGGCTGCACCTCGCGCATGGTGCGGCGTTATGTGGTGCTGGCCGACCCGCCCATCATCGCTGCTGCACCCCTCGCTTCGGCGATTGCTGCCGCACCTTCTGCAGTACCCGCTGCTGCACCTGACACCGCCACGCAAGGAGTGCCCAACAGCACGCCGCCGACACCGGCGTCGACGCCGCCGCAGACTTCGGTCCAGGGCTTGTCCCAAACGTCCACGGCCACCGTGCAAAGCCGGCCTGCGCCCGCCCTTGACCCTGCCCAGGCCGCGCGCCTGGCTGAACGCCGCGCGGCTCGGGCCGCTGCGCGGGCTGCATCCCGTGCTGCCGCCCGTGCCGCTGCGGCCAAGCGGCCGCGCGCTCAAGCTGCAGCCGCTGCGCCTGGTATTGCCAAGGAGCAGCCCCGGCTCAAGCTGGATGCCGCTGAACCGCCACCCAGCGCCGAAGCTGACGCCGTGGAAAGGGCCATGGCTGCGGTGGCCCAGGCCGCCAGCGCGACCCAAGCCGCTGCATCGGCCGCGTCAGCATCGGCTGAACGCATCACCTCGCTGGAACGCACGGTGGAGGCGCTGCGTTCGGAAGCCAAGAGCAGCCGCGACTTTGCGGCCGAGCTCAAGCAGCGCCTGACACAAACCGAAGGCAGCAGCGCCTGGATGCTGCCCTTGATGGTGGTGGCTGGGCTGCTGGCAGCACTCGCGGCCTGGTTGGCTTGGCGTTTGGGCCGTGCGCAAACAGCCATGCAGCAAGGCTGGCGCGAAGCCGCCCACGCGCGTCCCGCAGCCGAGACCCTGGACCCCAGCCCCAGCCGGCAGCCCACCGCGCCGGTGCCCTTTGTCACCACCCAGCTCAAGCCTGCG
>JANNEX010000458.1:0-3228 GCA_031379155.1 Rubrivivax sp. | reverse complement strand
TTTGGCGCCTACATCTGCGGCGAAGAAACGGCATTGCTTGAAAGCCTGGAAGGCAAAAAAGGCCAGCCGCGTTTCAAGCCGCCTTTCCCGGCCAGCTACGGCCTGTACGGCAAGCCCACCACCATCAACAACACCGAGACTTTCGCGGCGGTGCCGTGGATCATCAACCACGGTGGCCAGAAATACCTTGAGTGCGGCAAGCCCAATAACGGCGGCACCAAGATCTTCAGTGTGGTCGGCGACGTGAACCTGCCCGGCAACTTTGAAGTGCCGCTGGGCACGCCGTTTTCCAAGCTGCTGGAACTGGCCGGTGGTGTGCGCAGTGGGCGCAAGCTCAAGGCCGTGATCCCGGGTGGGTCGTCAGCCCCCGTGCTGCCGGGCAAGACCATGATGGACATCACCATGGACTACGACGCCATCGCCAAGGCCGGCTCCATGCTGGGCAGTGGTGCGGTCATCGTCATGGACGACAGCCGCTGCATGGTGAAAAGCCTGCTGCGCCTGAGCTATTTCTACCAACACGAAAGCTGCGGCCAGTGCACCCCCTGCCGCGAAGGCACGGGCTGGCTGTGGCGCATGGTCAACCGTATCGAACATGGCCAGGGCAGGGCGGACGATTTGGCGCTGCTGGACAACGTGGCCGAAAACATCAAGGGCCGCACCATTTGTGCGTTAGGTGACGCAGCGGCGCTGCCGGTGCAAGGCATGCTCAAACACTTCCGCGATGAGTTTGTGCATCACATCGAACACAAGACCTGCATGGTCGGTCAACACGTTTAACGGCCATGGCTGAACTCACCATAGACGGCAAGACAGTCACGGTTGCAGACGGCAGCGTGGTCATGCACGCCACCGACGCCGCCGGCATCTACGTGCCGCACTTTTGTTATCACAAGAAGTTGACGATTGCCGCCAACTGCCGCATGTGCCTGGTGGACATCGAAAAGATGCCCAAGCCCATGCCGGCCTGCGCCACGCCTGTCACCAACGGCATGATCGTGCGCACCAAGAGCGACAAGGCGCTGAAGGCGCAACAGTCGGTGATGGAGTTTTTGCTCATCAACCACCCGCTGGACTGCCCTATTTGCGACCAGGGCGGCGAATGCCAGTTGCAGGATTTGGCCGTGGGCTACGGCGGCAGCGCCAGCCGCTACCAGGAAGAAAAGCGCGTCGTCTTGCACAAAGACGTCGGCCCACTGGTGTCCATGGAAGAGATGAGCCGCTGCATCCACTGCACCCGCTGCGTGCGCTTTGGCCAGGAGGTGGCCGGCGTGATGGAACTCGGCATGATTCACCGCGGCGAGCACAGTGAAATCACGACGGTTCTGGGCGGCACCGTGGACAGCGAGTTGTCGGGCAACATGATCGATATCTGCCCCGTGGGCGCGCTCACCAGCAAGCCTTTTCGCTACAGCGCACGCACCTGGGAGCTCAGCCGGCGCAAGTCAGTTTCCCCACACGACAGCCTGGGCGCCAACCTCATCGTGCAGGTCAAGGCCGGCAAGGTGATGCGTGTGGTGCCACTGGAAAACGAAGACGTCAACGAATGCTGGATTTCTGACCGCGACCGCTTCAGCTACGAAGCGCTGAACAGCGACGCGCGCTTGACCCAGCCCATGATCAAACAGGGCGGCCAGTGGCAAGCCGTCGACTGGAATACCGCGCTGACTTACGTGGCCGATGGTCTCAAGCGAGTGAAGGTTGAATTTGGCGCCGCGCAGATGGGCGCCGTGGCGCACGCCAGCTCCACCGTTGAAGAGTTGCACCTGTTGGCCAAGCTGGTGCGCGGCCTGGGCAGCGAAAACGTCGACCACCGCTTGCGCCATGCCGACTTCAGCCACGCGGCGGCGGCAGGTCAAGCGCGTTGGCTGGGCTTGCCTGTCAGCACACTGTCAAAGTTAGACCGTGCTTTTGTGGTGGGCAGCTTCCTGCGCAAAGACCACCCGCTGCTGGCCCAGCGCGTGCGCCAGGCCGTGCGTCGTGGCGCCAAGCTGATGAGCCTGAATGCCGTGCATGACGACTGGGCCATGCCCGTGGCCGCCACGCTCACGGCCGCGCCGTCCTTGTGGCTGACGCAATTGGCCGAGGTGGCGGCGGCCATCGCCAAGGCGCAAGGCGTGCCCCCACCGCTGCCGGCCGACCCTGGCCCGCACGCACAAGCCGTCGCTGACATGCTGCTGTTGGGTGAACACAGCGCCGTGCTGCTGGGCAATGCCGCCGCTCAACATCCGCAAGCCTCGGCGCTGCTGGTGCTGGCGCAGTGGATTGCGCAACACAGCGGCTCCAGCGTCGGCTACCTGGGCGAAGCCGGCAACAGCGTGGGCGCACAACTGGTGGGCGCGCTGCCAGGCCCCGGTGGCCTCAACGCCGGCCAGATGCTGAGCCAGCCCATGAAGGCGCTGCTGCTGCTGAACACCGAACCTGCGCTGGACAGTGCCGACGCCGCCGCCGCACAAAAGGCGCTGGCCGCATCGGGCTTGGTCGTTGCGCTGACCCCGTTCAAGGACACTTGCGCTGACGTGGCCGACGTGATGCTGCCCATCGCGCCCTTCACCGAAACGGCCGGCAGCTTTGTCAACACCGAAGGCCGTGTGCAAAGTTTCCATGGTGTCGTCAAGCCGCTGGGCGACAGCCGCCCGGCGTGGAAAGTGCTGCGTGTGCTGGGCAACCTGCTGGGCCTGGCCGGCTTCGATCAAGAGACGGCGGAAGACGTGCGTGCGCAAGCGCTGGGCGACTTGGCTGCACTGCCTTCGCGGTTGGACAACAGCACCTCAGCCGCGCTGAGCCTGGGCTCCACAACGACAGGCCTGCAACGCCTGGCCGACGTGCCCGTCTACTGCACCGACGCCATGGTGCGCCGCGCCACGGCCTTGCAACTCAGCGCCGACGCGCGTGCGCCGCAAGTCGGCTTGCCGTCTGCGCTGTGGCAACAACTGGCGCTGCACAACGGCGATGCTGTGCGTGTCGCCCAAGGTGAAGCCAGCGCCGTGCTGAGCGCCCGCGAGGACAAAACCCTGGCCGCCAACACCGTGCGTGTCGCAGCCGGCCACGCCAGCACGGCAGCGCTGGGCGCGATGTTCGGCGCCATCACCGTGGCAAAGGCTTGAGCGCGATGTTCGAGCCCCTGCATCAATTTGCCAACGGCTTTTTCGGCCCCACGCTGTGGCTGGTGCTCTGGAGCTTGATCAAAATTGTGGCCGTCGTGCTGCCGCTGCTGGGCTGCGTGGC
>JANNEX010000449.1:0-2315 GCA_031379155.1 Rubrivivax sp. | reverse complement strand
TGGCGCGCGCGCAACTGGCAGCCCCCGCGCTGACACCCAAACACGCCGGCCTGGGCGCGGCTTTGCTGGCTGCACTGCCTTTCAAGCTGACCAAAGACCAGCAGCGGGTGGTGGCCGAGATCAACCAAGACCTGGCACGCAGCCAACCCATGCACCGCTTGCTGCAAGGCGACGTCGGCTCAGGCAAAACTGTGGTTGCCGCACTGGCCGCCACCGTGGCCATCGACAGCGGCTGGCAGTGCGCGCTGATGGCACCCACCGAAATCCTGGCCGAGCAGCACTTTCGCAAGCTCATTCAATGGCTACAGCCGCTGGGCATCACCGTGGCCTGGCTTACTGGCAGCCGCAAAGGCAAGGGCCGCGTGGCCATGCTCGAACAAGTAGCGTCGGGCCAGGCCATGCTGGTGGTGGGCACGCACGCCGTCATCCAGCACGACGTGGTGTTTGCCAAACTCGGCTTGGCGGTGGTGGACGAGCAGCACCGCTTTGGCGTCGCACAGCGCCTGGCCTTGCGCGACAAGTTGCAAGAGCAAGCGCTAGAGCCGCACCTGCTGATGATGAGCGCCACGCCCATCCCGCGCACCCTGGCCATGAGCTACTTTGCCGACCTGGACGTGAGCACCATTGACGAGCTACCGCCGGGCCGCACGCCCATCGTCACCAAGCTGTTTGCCGACAGCAAACGCGACGCCGTCATCAGCCGCATCCAGGTCGAAGTGCGCCAGGGCCGCCAGGTGTATTGGGTGTGTCCGCTGGTGGAAGAAAGTGAGCACCTGGATTTGCAAAACGCCACTGCCACGCATGCCGAACTCAGCGCAAAACTTGGCGCAACCGTGCCCGGCGTGATGGTGGGCCTGCTGCATGGCCGCATGAAGGGCGCCGAGAAGGCCGCCGTGATGCAGCTTTTCACGGGTGGAGAGATGAAACTGCTGGTGGCCACCACCGTCATCGAAGTGGGTGTGGACGTGCCTAACGCCAGCTTGATGGTGATCGAACACGCCGAGCGTTTTGGCCTGGCGCAGCTGCACCAGTTGCGTGGCCGCGTGGGGCGCGGGCAAGCGGCCAGCGTATGTGTGCTACTGTTCACCGGCCCGCTGTCGCCCACCGGCAAAGCGCGTTTGCAGGCCATGGCCGAGACCAACGACGGTTTTGAGATTGCGCGGCGCGACCTAGACATCCGCGGCCCCGGCGAATTCATGGGCGCACGCCAAAGCGGCGACGCGCTGCTGCGTTTTGCCGACCTGGCGCAAGACAGCGCCTTGTTGCAGCAGGCTCGCGACCTGGCGCCGCGCCTGCTGCAAGATGACCCTCAGGCCGCACAAGCCCAGGTTGACCGCTGGCTGGGCAGCGGCGCTGAGTTCCTGAAGGCCTAACTTCCCAAATGACTAACTGCCAAAGTGCATCTGGTACTTGGCGCCGTCAGAAAACAGGCAGGCACCCGTGCCGATGCCAGGCCCGGTGATCAGGTATTCACACTGCGCGTTGATGCCTCTGCCACCAAAGCCGTTGGCAATGCCACGCTGGCCGCTGAAAGCTCGCGTGGTGGGCCCCAAGACTTCCTGGTGCACACGCCCGAAGGCCGCGTAACCGGCGTCCACACGCGTGGCTTCGCCTTGCAGCGCGTCACCCAAATAGCCCACGGTAAAGCTGCCACGGCCGCCTTGGTGGTCCACCACCACGGCCGTCAGCAGGCCGGCCTTGTTGGCTTGTGCGTTCAGCGGATACAAGCGTGCGGTCAACACCACTTGTTGCGGTACTGGCGGCATGGATGGCGGCTGCATCACGGTCACCACGTGTGGCGCCTGTGCGGAGTGGTGAACATAGGGCTGCCCGGTCTGCGGGTCCAGCGGCAACACCACGCAAGCGCTGAGGGCAGTGGCAGCCGTCAGCGCAGCCGCAAAAGCGGTTCGACTCATACACATCCTTCAAGTCGCGGCACATGCCGCATGCGCAGCTTGCAAGGCGCACCCACGCGGCGCAATCGCGCACGCGGCAGTGCCAGCAGCCGATACCGACAGTGTTGAGACACGCGCCCAAGGCCGGTCCCGCTGCACCCTTGTCAATTCGCCACAATGCGGGCATGACCCTGACCGAGCTCAAGTACATCGTGGCCGTGGCGCGTGAAAAACACTTCGGCCGCGCGGCAGAAGCCTGCTTCGTGTCGCAGCCCACCTTGTCGGTGGCGGTGAAGAAGCTGGAAGAAGAACTGGACGTGAAACTCTTTGAGCGCGGCGCCAACGAAGTCAGCGTCACACCGCTGGGCGAACAACTGGTGCGCCAGGCGCAACTGGTCATCGAACAAGCCGCCACGCTCA
>JANNEX010000425.1:0-2319 GCA_031379155.1 Rubrivivax sp. | reverse complement strand
CGGTGCTGCTGTTCACCAAGACCAACAGCGGCGGCACGGACCTGGTGTGGTTCTATGACTTGCAGGCGGATGGGTGGAGCCTGGATGACAAGCGGCAGCCGCTGCTGTCTGAGGACAAGCTGGGGGCTGTGCCTTCATCGTTGTTGAGCGAGGCCGAGCACGCGAAGAACAACCTGCCGGATGTGCTGCGGCGCTGGCGGACTTTGCATCCGCTACCGATCGCGGGAGAGGGCCGGGTTGAGGGTGCTGCAATCACCGCGCAAGAACCCGCCCCGCGCTTCTCCGACGAACTCACCCGCCCCCGCACCGCGCAAAGCTTCTGCGTGCCGCGCGCGGACATCGAAGCCAACGGCTACGACCTGAGCCTGAACCGCTACAAGGCGGTGGTGCATGAAGCGGTGGAGCACCGCGCGCCTGCCGACATCCTGGCGGAGTTGGAGACGCTGGAAGTGGAGATTCAGCGGGGGATGCGGGAGTTGGCGGGGATGGTGAGCTAGTGCGGAGCGTTAGCGTTGATGACGCGTGCGAGCTGGTAACGGATGGCACCCACTACACGCCGCCGAACGTAGGCCAGGGAATTCCCTTTCTTACGGTGAAGGATGTGACTGACGCCGAGTTGGACTTCGAGCGCTGTTCGTTCATTTCGGAGGCGGACTTTCAGTCAGCAAGGGCCGGTAACTCTGCACCGCGTGTTGGCGATATCTTGTTCTCTAAGGACGGCACCGTCGGGAAAGTGCATGTCGTCGCCACTGAGCGGCCGTTCGCGGTGCTGTCATCTTTGGCGATCCTTCGGCCGAGGCACGGCGTTGTGGATTCCAAGTACTTTGGGCATGCGTTACGTTGGCCGACGACGATCGATCAAGCGTTGAAGCGAAAGACAGGCTCAGCGATTCGCCGGATCATCCTTGGCGACCTGAAGCAGGTTCGCGTTCCACTTCCACCCCTCCCCGAACAACGCCGCATCGCCGAAGTGCTGGACCGCGCCGAAACCCTGCGCGCCCAGCGCCGGCAAGCCCTGGCGCAACTCGACGCGCTCGCCGAAGCGATCTTTCTCGACATGTTTGGAGACGCGAGTCTCAATCCCGGGGGCCTGCCTCGCGTTGCGCTCGGCGACCTGATCGTGTCGGGCCCGCAGAACGGTTTGTACAAGCCATCGACTGACTATGGATCAGGGACGCCGATTCTGAGGATCGACGCGTTCTACGACGGCGAGGTGACGAAGCTCAATGCGTTGAAGCGCGTGCGCGTCACCGACGCGGAGCGTGCGACGTTTGCATTGACCGCCGGTGACCTCGTCATCAATCGCGTCAACAGCCCAGAGTATCTGGGCAAGAGCGCGCTGATTCCGGCGCTTCCCGAGCCCACCATCTTTGAGTCAAACATGATGCGAATGCGGCTGGACAAGCGCCACATCGCCCCTGCTTACGCCGTTCGGTTTCTTCAGACTCCATTCTTCCGCTCACAGGTTCGCACGGCGTCGAAGGATGCGGTCAACCAGTCCAGCATCAATCAGCAAGATGTAAAGCGGTTCCAGATCAACCTCCCGCCACTGAATTGCCAGCACGAGTTTGTGGCGGCGCTCGTCCAAGTGAGCAAGGTGAAACTTTGGCACCGGAAGTCACAGTCTGAACTCAACACCCTCTTCGCCAGCCTCCAACACCGCGCCTTCCGCGGCGAGCTTTGAGCGCCCAGGAGCAACTGTCGCAGGAGCATCCATGCCCACCCTGACCATCCGCCTACCCGACGACAAGCATCAACGCCTGAAGCGCATGGCCCGCGCCAAAGGCGTCAGCATGAATCAACTCGTCGATGAACTGGCCACTGTGGCGCTGGCCAGCTTCGACGCGCGAGTGCAATTCGAGACCCGGGCAGTGCGTGGCAATGCCGGCCAAAGCCTGAGCCTGCTCGCCAAGTTGGACCGCGCGGGCTGAATCCGCTGGCCTTCCACGCGAAGTCAGGCCCAGCCACCCGCTGCTTGCCACCCATAGCACCAAGTGCTATATATTCGCCATCAGGGAGTGAGGCATGGCGATCTACACGACCCGGTGGTTCGACCGCTGGGCACAGAAACAAGGTTTGCCCCATGCCAGTCTGTGCAAGGCGGTGCGCGAGATGGCTGCGGGTCTGTTCGAGGCTGATCTGGGCGGTGGCCTCTTCAAGAAGCGCGTGGCGCGGCCGGGGCAAGGCAAGAGCGGTGGCTGGCGCACGCTGGTGGCCACCCGAAAGACCGACCGGTGGGTCTTCATGTACGGGTTCCCCAAGAACGAACGCAGCAACATCGACAAACGCGAAGAAGAGGCGCTCAGACTGCAGGCCGCA
>JANNEX010000342.1:0-20705 GCA_031379155.1 Rubrivivax sp. | reverse complement strand
TTCGACTTGCATGTGTAAGGCATGCCGCCAGCGTTCAATCTGAGCCAGGATCAAACTCTTCAGTTCGATCTTGATAAATTACTCAAAGAATTGAAGTGAACTTCACTTGCATGAATTTCAATTCAGTGAGCGTTTAAGGTCATGAGACCCGAGTCAATGTCACCACTGACTCTGGCACTCGCCTTCAAACGCCCACGCTTATCGGCTGTTGATTTTTTAAAGAACATCGCCGTTTGCTTTCGCCTCCAGCGCCGCTGACTTGTTATCAGCGAAGACCGCGATTCTGACATTTTTCTTGAACTGTTGTCAAGCGCCTCGTCTTGTTTCGGTCTTTCTTTTCTTCGCTGTTTTTGACTTCTGGCCGGCGGCTTTCGCTGCCTGCTTTACCCAAAAATCCTGCGAAAAGCAGAGCCTATGACTATAGCACAGCATTTTCAGGCAACGCAAGTAGCGGTCCGCAGAAGTGTTCAGGTGCGCCGTTTTGCGGCTGGCCGGTACCGCCACTGCGCCTGCGCCAGACCGCACCGCGTCCGCGCCACTTCCAACATCAGTGCAGCGCACGCCCTGCTAAGGCCAGCCTGAGCTGCGCAGCGGGATCGTCAGAGTCAAGCACCTGCTGCACCTGCTGGGCCAGCGCTCGCGTATCGGCACGCAGCACTCGCTGCTTGATGGACGCGATGCGTGCCGGGTGCATGGAAAAGCTGCGCAAGCCCATGGCCAGCAGCAGATCGGTGAATGCCGCATCACCCGCCATCTCGCCGCAGACGCAGACACTCTTTCCTGCCGCCAACGTGCGCGAAATGGTGTGCTGCAGCAACTGCAGCACCGCTGGGTGCCAGGAGTCGTACAGGTGCGACACCGCTTCGTCAGCACGGTCGATGGCCAACGTGTACTGAATGAGGTCGTTGGTGCCGATGGAAACAAAGTCAAAGTGGCGCAAAAAACGGTCAATCATCAAGGCGGCGGCCGGGATTTCGACCATCGCACCCACCTCGACACGCGTGTAGGCGCGCCCCGCGTCGTCGAGTTGCTGGCGTGCGCGCGCCAGCGCTTCAAAAATGAGTTTGACCTCGCCCATGTGCGCCACCATGGGCATCAGGATGCGCACCTTGCCGTAGGCGCTGGCGCGCAGAATGGCGCGCAACTGCTGCCTGAACATGCCGGGCTCCGACAGGCTCCAGCGAATGGCGCGCAGCCCCAGCGCCGGGTTCAGGCCGTGTTCGTGACGCAGCTCTTGGGCACTCATGCGCTCCAGCGGTTTGTCGGCGCCGACGTCGACCGTGCGGATGGTTACCGGCAGCCCCTGCATGGCCAGCACAGCGTCGCGGTAGGCCTCGAACTGCTCGTCCTCGCCGGGCAGGTCGCCGCCCCTGTTCATGAACAGGAATTCGCTGCGGAACAGTCCCACGCCAACCGCGCCGGCCTCCAGCGCGCCGGGGCCGTCGCCGGGCATTTCGATGTTGGCCAGCAGCTCCACGGCCTGGCCGTCCAGGGTCACCGCCGGTGTGTGGCGCAGGCGGTCCAGGCGCGCACGTTCCAGCTCACTCTGGCGCTGGCGAAAACGGTATTCCTCGAGCACGATGGGTGATGGATTGACCAGCACCACACCCGCGTCGCCGTCGATCACCACCCAGTCGTCCTGGCGGATGATGCGGCTGGCTTCGCGCGCGCCCACCACGGCCGGAATGTCCAGGCTGCGCGCCACGATGGCGGTGTGCGAGGTGCGCCCGCCCACGTCGGTGACAAAGCCCGTGAACACGCTGCGCTTGAACTGCAGCATGTCGGCCGGCGCCACGTCGCTGGCTACCAGCACCAGCGGGTCTTCGCCGGCAAAGTCGCGCGCGCCCTGGCCTGCGCCCTGCCCTGCGCCCTGACCTGCCGCTTTGCCACCTGGCATGCCCGACGATGTGTCGGCCAGCTCGCGCAACAAGCGCTCCACCACCTGCTCCACGTCGGCCTTGCGTTCACGCAGGTAGGCGTCTTCCATGTCGTCGAACTGCCGCGCCAGCACTTCCAGCTGCGCCGACAGCGCCCACTCGGCGTTGTAGTGGCGCTGGCTGATCCAGATCTTGATGGCGTCGGACAGCATGTCGTCGTGCAGCAGCATCAGGTGCACATCCAGCAGCGCAGCCAGTTCGTGTGGCGCCTCGGGCGGCAGTTCGCGTTTGAGCACTTCCAATTCGTCGGCCACCGCGTCACGAGCCACACGCAGGCGTGAGATCTCGGCGTCGACACGCTCAGGGCCGACAAAGTAGTGCGCCACATCGACGCGGCTGGATGCCACCAGCACGGCCCGGCCAATGGCCACGCCGCGAGACACCGGCAAGCCGAAAATTTGGATGCTCAAAGCCCAGCCCCTTGAACCCGCCCGTGGGGCCGGTGGGGGCCGTGGGGCAACCAGGGCGCGCCGGCCCTTGAGCAGGTCAGGCTCATTCGCCCTCGCCAAACTTGCCGTCGATCAGGCCACGCACCGCAGCCATGGCCTGCTCTTCATTGGCGCCGTCGGTCTCAATTTCGATCTCACTGCCCAGGCCGGCGGCCAGCATCATCACGCCCATGATGCTTTTGGCATTCACACGCCGGCCATTGCGGCTGAGGTGGGTGTCGCAGGCAAAACTCGCCGCCAGCTTGGTCAGCTTGGCCGAGGCGCGGGCGTGCAGGCCCAGCTTATTGCTGATGGTGATGGTCGTTCGGATCATGGTTGGCGGGGGACGTGGGCTGGTTCTGGCGCCGTGGTACCGCCACATGCATGGCGCCCTGCGCCGCGCCGGCCACGGCACGGTTGACCAGGTCGTCCAGGGATTGATCGGCGTAACACAGGGTGCGCCACAGCATGGGCACGCTCACACCCGCCACCAGGCGCGAACGCTGGCCGTCCACCGCCGCCAGAGCGCCGTTGCAGGGTGTGGCGCCGAACACGTCAGCCAGCACCAGCACCTCGTGCTCGCCTGCGGCCGCCAACTGTTGGCGCACGCGCGCTTCCACGTCGGCTGGCAATTCGCCCGCTGCCACGTCCAGCGCCCCCAGGTGGTTGCTGCAGTCAGGGTAGGCGTGCTGGGCCACGGCCTTCAGGGCGGAGGCCAGCGGTTGGTGGGCGACGATAAGCAGGTGGACCATGATGGATGTGCTGCCCCCATTATGGTCAGCCCTGCCCAGGGCGCACCCGGCCCGCCCACAGGAACCAGCCATAGGCCGCCAAGCAGCACAAGCCCAAGCCACCCAACGCCAGGCGAAATGCGTCGACTTGCCCTATGCCCGACGACTGCAAAGCATCGACCACAAGGCCTATGCCCCACTGCACACTGAACACGCCGCTGAAGATGACGAGATTGAAGGCCGACAAGGCGCGCCCGGCCTGCTCGGCAGGGAATGCCGCCCCCACGGCCGGCTGGCTCACCGACACGACGGTGCAGGCCACGCACCACGCAGCCCAGTGCACGGCCGTGGCCTGCGCGCCCAGCGCCACGTTCAGCGCCAGCAGCAGCAGAGGCAAGGGCACGCCCCAGGCCATCAGAAGGCGGGCGGAGATGCCCTGGCGCGCCAGCCGGGGCAGCAGCAAGCCCCAACTGAGAAACGCCACCAGCATGGACGCATTGATGGCAAACAGGCCTTGTGCCGCCTGCCCGGCGCTGTAGCCAGCGACGCGGGTCAGCCAGGGCCCGGCCCATAGCGACTGCACCGCGATCATGCCGCCGTAGAGAAAGAAGCCCAACGGCGCCATGGCCGCGAACAAGGGGTGGCGCGCGATGCTGAGGTAGCTGACGTCGGCGCCGCTGTCAGGGCGGCTGCTCGGGTCGCGCGGCACCAGCCAGGCGATCAAGAGCATGGCCGCAGCCAGCAACCCAGCCACGACCCAGAACAGACCCCGCCAACCCAGTTGCGGCAGCAGCCACTGCACGGGCAAGGTCGAGGCCAGCATGCCCAGCGAACCCGTCATCAGCATCCAGGAATTGGCGCGCAATTGGGCGTTGGGCGAAAACAGGCGCCGGTACAAGGTCAAGGGCGCCATCAAGCCGGCGGCCACGCCAGCGCCAATCAGCACCCGCGCGGCAATCAAGCCGCTCAGATGAGGCGCGCTGGCAAAGGCCATGCAGCCCAGCACGGCGCCGCCCATCAACGTCAGCAGCGTGCGCCGGGGCCCGAAGCGGTCCAGCGCACGCCCCAGTGGCAACTGCATGCCGGCAAAACCGATGAAGTAGGCGCCGGCCAGCAGGCCCAGGTCAGCCGCGCGCAGGCCCAGTTCGCTGCTGAACACGGGCGCCAACGTGGCCGTCACGGCGCGCAGCAGCGCCGACAGGAAGTAAGCGAAGGCAAAGGCGAAAAAGATCAGCGCGGCCTTGGCCGCCGTCACCGGCGCAACGCTCATGGCTGGATGCGCAAGGATGCGAAGAACGTATCGACACTGTCCTTGTCGGGCTCAGCACCCAGCACCGTGGCCTGGAACACACGCAGCCCGTGCACGAACACCAGCACCTGCATGGCCACGGGCTTGCCGTCGGGCAGTCTGCCTTGCAGCCAGCGCCGCTGGCTCAGTTCGTGGGGCGTGGCGCCAGTCACCTGCATGGGATGGCTGCGCTGCTCAGTGGCCGCGATATTGGATGCCGCCGCCGCGCCCAACTCTTGCAGCGCCGCTTGCACCCGTGCCGGGTCTTGCAAGGCTGCGCTGGCCAGGCCCCAGGTTTGGCCGGCGGCTGCACAGGCGTGCAGGGTCAGCGCCACGGACTGTCCAGCGAGCATCACTTGGCGTTCTTGCGCGGTGGCTTTGCAGGGCATCAGCAGTTGCAGCGGCGTGGCAGCGGGGCGCACTTCGCGCCAGTTCAGCGCCGGTGTGCACGCCGCCAAGGCCAGCAAGGCAGAACCGATGGACGGGCGGCGCAAGGCACGGAGCAAAGCAATGGGCATGCACGATTATCCCGAGCCCTGCCCGAGAATCGCGCGCATGAACCAGCCCACACCTTTGCAGCCGCCATCGCTGACCACTTCGCCGACCACTTCGCCGACACCGGGCGCGCTTGACGGCGTGCGTGTGCTTGACCTGTCTCGCGTGCTCGCTGGCCCCTGGTGCACGCAGACCCTGGCCGACCTGGGCGCCGAGGTCATCAAGATCGAACGCCCGCCCAGCACCGACCAGCCCGGAGGCGACGACACGCGCGGCTGGGGTCCGCCCTTCCTGGCCGACCGTGAAGGCCATGACACCGCCGAAGCCGCCTATTTCCTGGGCACCAACCGCAACAAGCGCTCGGTGACCATCGACATTGCCAAGCCCGAGGGCCAAGCGCTGATCCAGCAACTGGCCGTCAGCTGCGACGTGATGGTCGAAAACTTCAAGGTCGGCGACATGGCGCGTTATGGCCTGGACGCCGCCAGCATGTTGGCGCGCCAGCCGCGCCTGGTCTACTGTTCCATCACCGGCTTTGGCCAGACCGGCCCCTACCGTGAACGTGCCGGCTACGACTACGCCGTGCAAGGCATGGGCGGCCTCATGAGCATTACTGGCGAGCGCGACGACCTGCCTGGTGGCGGCCCGCAAAAAGTCGGCGTGGCGGTGGCTGACCTGTTCACCGGCATGTACGCCACGGTGGCCATCCTGGCCGCGCTGCGCCACCGCGACGCCACCGGCCAGGGCCAGGCCATCGACATGGCTTTGCTCGACACCCAAGTCGCCATGCTGGCCAACCTGGGCGCCAACTACCTGGTCAGCGGCAAAGTGCCTGGGCGCGCCGGCAACGCGCACCAAAACATCGTGCCCTACCAGGTGTTTGAAGTGGCCGACGGCCATCTCATCCTGGCCGTGGGCAATGACGGCCAGTTCGCGCGCTTTTGCGAGCTGGCCGGCTGCGAAGAGCTGGCGCGTGACCCACGTTTTGCGGTCAACGCCCAGCGCGTGCGCCACCGCGACGCCCTGGTGCCGCTGCTGGCCGCGCACATGAAGCAGCGCAAGCGTGCCGACTGGCTGGCCGCGCTGGAAGCCGCCAAAGTGCCCTGCGGCGCCATCAACGACCTGGCCGAGGTGTTTGCCGACCCCCAGGTGCAATCGCGCAGCATGACCCACGTCGTGCCGCACCCGCACAGCGACACGCTGCGCCTGGTGGCCAGCCCGATGAAACTGTCCGCCACGCCGGTGCAAGTGCGCCTGGCGCCACCGCTGCTGGGCCAGCACACCGACGAAGTGTTGGCGGGCCTGGGCCTGAACGATTCAGTCCTGTCCGCGCTGCGCAGGGCCGGAGTGATTGGACCCCGGCCTAAGTAGCGCTCACAATCTGCGCTTTGCGCGCGCATGATGTCTTGCCACACCCCACGCTTATGGGGTAGATATGCGGGCTTACAAGGGCGAACCTAGGCGCTCAACAGGGAGGCGGCTGTTCACCACAGACCGCAGCACATCAGTGAAAAGCATGGATTTGTCGAATCTGACCGGCACCGCCCCCGGCACTGGCACTGGCAATGCAAGCCGGCGCATGGCCGAGCCGCTGGACCCCCAGGCCCTGGTGGCGCAATTGGGCAGCGAAGTCGCGGCCACGCTGTCGACGGCGCTTGAGCGTGTCACCACCCTTGCCGCCACCGGCAAGATCGACCGCGCTGGCCTGCGCGCGCTGCGCGAGGAGATTGACCGTGCGCGGCGCGCCGGCATCATGGGCCAGCAAGTCGTGCGCCTGGGCAATGGCCGGGTGCAACTGGCGAATGAAAAGTGCGACCTCACTGGCTTGCTGCGCGAAGCATTGCGCCAACGTGGCCGCGAGATTGATTCACGCGGCATCGAAGTGCGCCAAACGCTGGCGGCGGCCGAGGTCATGAGCGACACCACGCTGCTGTTTTCGCTGCTGCAAACCACGCTGGACTGGAGCTTTGAGCACGCCGTCTCACGCATCGACCTGTCGATTGAAATCAAGGCCTGGCCGTCACACGCCATGCTTACCGTGGCCTACGCCCATCAGCAACCCGATGAGGTGGACGTACAGCCGGGCCGCCCGCCGGGCATGGAAGAAGCGCGCATCAACACCATGGCCTGGCGGCTGCTGCAACAGACGGCTGGCGTGCTGGGCCTGGAGCTGGCGCGGCGTGACACGCCGGGCAAGACCGAACTCAAGCTGACATTTCCGCAGACCCTGGCGCCGCGTGTGCAGGGCATCGCCAAGCAAGAAGCCGAAGAAAAAGAATCGCAGTCACACAACTCGCAGCCGCTGGCCGGGCGCCACATCATGGTGCTGGCGGCGCGGCGTGAGGTGCGCAACGTCGTGCGCCAGGCCCTGCGGCCGATGGGCTTGATGGTCGACTTTGTGACCTCGGTGGAAGAAGCGCAGCAGCTCTGCGCCGACGGCATGCCGCACGCCGTGGTCTACGAAGCCAACATCGCGGGTGAGAGTTTTGAGCGCCTGCGCAATGAAATGCTGGCCGAGGTGCCCACGCTGGTGTTCGTGCGCATTGCCGAACAAGGCAAGGCCTTTGAAGTGCTGAACTTGGGTGGCCGCCAGTTCGCCAGCGTGGGCCGCGACGCCATCATGGAAGCGCTGCCCGAAGCGCTGATGTTTGAACTGTCGCGCGCCGAAGAAGCGGCAGCGCGCGGCGCCGATTCGATCAGCTGAAGACAGCTATCCGCCAAAGACTTTTTTGAGGATGGCGCTGCCGGTCTTGACGGGGTCGGCGCGGATTTTCTTTTCCTCTTCGCCGATCATCAAAAACAAACCGTCCAGTGCGCGGCGCGTGACGTACTTCTGCACGTTGGCGTCGTCGCCCTTGACCAAGCCCATGCCGGCTGCCTTGCCGGCCACCGCGTTGTAGCGCTCGGCCAGCGAGACCTTCTCGGTGGCCTGGGTGACGATGGGCAAAAACTTGTCGCCCAGCGGCAGGCGTGTCTTGCCGGCGAAGTAGTCGGTCACCGATGTGTCACCGCCGCGCACCACCTTGAGCGCGTCCTGTACGCTCATGGCCTTGACCGTGCTGACAAACAGCGGCTTGGCGGCGGGCACGGCGGCTTCGGCGGCACGGTTCATGGCCGTGATCAACTCATCCACCTTGTGGCCCTGGCCCAGCGCCTTGAGCAGCTTGGCCGCGTCGTGCAAAAAGCCGGGCAAGGGAATGCGCACACGCGGGTCGCCAAGAAAGCCGTCGGTCTTGCCCAGCAGGGCCACGGCTGCCAGCGCGCCACGCTCCAGCGCGGCGCGCACGCCGCTGGCGGCGTCCCGTTCGTTGACCTCGGCCCAGGCTGCGGCGGGCCACAGCGGCAGCAGTGGCAACAGGGCGGGCCACAAAAGGGCTGCCGTAAACTCGCGTCGATTCTTCAAGGCTTTCTCCTATGCACTGGCTGACCCATCTTGCGCCGCGCTTTGCCATTGTGGCCATCACGGCCAGTGTCTTGTTGACGGGCTGTGGCGGCCGCGAAGCCGCGCCCAACTTCAGCTACACCTTGCTCGACGGCGAAAAAGCCAACACCCAAGCCCTGCGCGGCAAGGTCGTGCTGGTGAATTTCTGGGCCACGAGCTGCGTTAGCTGCGTCAAAGAAATGCCGCAGATCGTGGCCACGCACCGCAAGTTTGCGCCGCGCGGCTTCGAGACCCTGGCCGTGGCCATGAGCTACGACCCGCCCGCCTACGTGGCCAACTTTGCGCAGAGCCGGCAACTGCCATTTGGTGTTGTCATCGACAACACCGGTGCCATTGCCAAGGCCTTCCCCGACGTGCGGCTGACGCCCACCACCTACCTCATCGACAAACGGGGCGCCATCGTCAAACGTTTTGTCGGCGAGCCTGATTTTGCCCAGTTGCACCTGCTGGTGGAAAAGCTGTTGGCTGAAGCATGAAACTTCGCAAATGATGGGTCGCAAATGATGGGTCGCCAATGATCGGCCGCATCGCGGGCACGCTGGCCGAAAAATCCCCGCCGCAAGTGCTGGTAGATGTGCAAGGCGTGGGCTACGAACTGCACGTGCCCATGAGCAGCTTTTTCAACCTGCCCGCAGTGGGCGAGCGTGTCGTGCTGCTGACCCAGTTTGTGGTGCGCGAAGACGCACAAATCTTGTTCGGCTTTTTGACGGCGGGCGAACGATCCACCTTCAGGGAACTGGTCAAGATCAGCGGCGTGGGGCCACGCACGGCGCTGTCCATTTTGTCGGGACTGAGCGTGGCTGAACTGGCCCAGGCCGTGAGCCGCCAAGACAGCGCCCGCCTGGTCAAGGTGCCCGGCATCGGCAAGAAAACGGCCGAGCGGCTGCTGCTCGAACTCAAAGGCAAACTCGGCGCCGACCTGAGTCTGCCATCCAGCGGCCCCGCGCCCAGCGAGGCGCAAAACGACATCACACAAGCGCTGCAAGCCCTGGGCTACAGCGACCGCGAGGCGCAGGCGGCGCTGAAGGCCTTGCCCAATGAAGTGGGCGTCAGCGACGGCATCAAGTTGGCGCTGAAAGCTTTGAACCGATGAAGTCCCTGGCGCATCTGCAAGCGCGCGCCTTGCGTATGCAGCTTCTGCCCACCATGCGCACATCCGCCCACCCACCCAGCCACCCACCCCCCGGCCGCCCGATCAGCCTGCTGCAACTGCTGGCCGTGTACGTGGCCGTGGTGTTGCTGCTGCAAAGCCTGGCTGCTGCGGTGGCCTTGGGCAGGGGGCCTTTGCACCACCACGTGGACAGCGCGCCGACACTGGCCGCTGCCGTGTTTTCGCACCACGCCCAAGCCCACGCCAGCGGGCAACGGCATCACCACGATGAGGCAGACACCTCGGTCGTGCGTGAACCAGCGGCCGAAGACAGCCTGGACCTGGCTGCCTTCGCGCTCACCGCTGCCCTGGCGCTGCTCGCACTGGACACGCCGCGCCGTCGCACGCTGCTCGCCAGCCATGTGCAACGCGCCACTGCACCCTGGGCCTGGCGCACCGCGCTGCCCTGTCTGCCCTACAAGCCGCCCCGCTGATCGCTGCCCCCGCGCACTGACAGCCCGCAGCGCCACGCCCGGCGCAGCGGCCTTGGGTTTGCCTTGAAGGAATTCCGTGCCATCAACTTTGTGCAGCGCAGCCGTGACTGCTGCCGCGTTGGCGTGTGCGCCAACCATCACACACGCACAAACTGCGCCGCCGCAGGGCGCCACGCAGACCGTCACCGTGCAAGGCCACTACAACAACGCCGTGGGCTCGTCGGATGCGGCTTCGCAAGGCGTCATCAGCGCCGAACTGCTCAAAAGTCGCCCTGCGCTGCGCCCCGGCGAAGTGCTGGAATTTGTGCCCGGCCTCATCGTCACGCAACACTCGGGCGACGGCAAAGCCAACCAGTATTTTTTGCGCGGCTTCAACCTGGACCATGGCACCGACTTCGCCACCAGCGTGGCCGGCATGCCCGTGAACATGCCCACGCATGGCCACGGCCAGGGCTACACCGATCTCAACTTCCTGCTGCCTGAACTGGTGCAGCGCATCGAGTACCGCAAGGGGCCTTACTTCGCGCAAAGCGGCGACTTTGCGTCGGCCGGCGCCGCCGACATTCACTACCGCACCCGCCTGGATGAGCCCTTCGCGCAGCTGACACTGGGCCAGTACGGCTACCGGCGCGGCGTGGCCGGCCTGTCGGCCGACATCGGCGCTGGCCTTGGCTTACTGGGCGCGTTAGAAGTGGCGCACAACAACGGCCCCTGGAGCGTGCCCGAGAGGCTGCGCAAGCACAACGCTGTGTTCACGCTGGGCGGCGGCAACGCAGCGCAGGGCTTCAGTGTCAGCGCCATGGACTACCAGGCGCGCTGGACCGCCACCGACCAAATCCCGCAGCGCCTGATTGACGCCGGCAGCTTCAATGGCCAGCCTTTCACGCGCTTTGATTCACTCGACCCCAGCAATGGCGGCAGCACGGCGCGCAGTAGCCTGTCAACACAGTGGCACCGCCTGGGCGACGACGGCAGCCGCACCAAGGCCAACGCCTACGCCCTGCGCTACCGGCTCGACCTCAACTCCAACTTCACCTATGCGCTGGAGCGCCCCGCCGACGGCGACCAGTTCAAGCAGCAAGACCGGCGAAGCGTCTGGGGCGCAGGTTTGAGCCACGCCTTCAGCCACGAATGGGGCAGCCTGGCCGCGCGCAGCGAAGTGGGCTTAGGCCTGCGCCAGGATCGCATCCACGTCGGGCTGTTCGACAGCGTGGCGCGGCGCATCACCGCCACCACGCGCGAAGACAAGGTGCAGCAAACGCTGCTGGGCGCCTACGCGCAAACCGCGCTGCAATTTGCAACGCAGTGGCGTGCCGTGCTGGGCCTGCGCAGCGACCATGTGCAGTCGCGCGTGGACGCGCAAAGCCTGGCCGCCAACGGCGGGCGCAGCAGTGCCAGCCAGCTCTCGCCCAAGCTCACACTGGTGGCCGGGCCTTGGGCAAGGACCGAGTTTTTCTTCAATGCCGGCCGTGGTCTGCACAGCAATGACGCACGCGGCACCACAGCCACGCAAGACCCCAAAACGGGCAGCGCGGTGGACAAAGTGCCGGCGCTGGTATCAGCCCGTGGCATTGAAGTCGGCGCGCGCAGCGAATGGCTGCCGGGCCTGCAAAGTTCGGTGGCGCTGTGGCAGTTGAAGTCTGAGTCTGAACTGGTCTACGTGGGCGACGCTGGCGCCACAGAAGCCAGCGGCGCCAGCCGCCGCCGCGGCGTGGAGTGGAACAACCGCTGGATACCTGCGCCTTGGATGCTGTTTGATGCTGACCTGGCCTGGACGCACGCGCGCTTTGCCAACGGGGACCGCATCCCCAACGCCGTGGACCGCGTCGCGTCGCTGGCCGCCACGCTGCGCGAACGCGGGCCCTGGAATGCCAGCTTGCAGTGGCGCTACCTGGGCAGCGGCGCACTCATCGAAGACAACAGCGTGCGTGCCAGGGCTTCGCTCACGGCCAACCTGCGTCTGGCCTACAAATTGACCGATAGACTGGTTGGCATAGGTGCCCGCCACGCAGAGCTAACGCTGGATGTGTTCAACCTCTTTGGCCGCAAGGTGGACGACATCCAGTACTTCTACGAATCGCAACTGCCCAGTGAGAGTGCCCCCGTGGCTGACCGCCATGTGCACCCGGCCGAGCCGCGCACCCTGCGCCTGACGCTGCGGGTGGAGTTCTGAACCTGCCGGCCTAATGTTTGTGTTCAGGGGCAGACGAATTCAGGGCACGCACCGGCGCCTTGAGCAGCAGCGTCTCGCGAACCTTGTCAGCACCTTCAATGACCAGCGTCACCTCCACTGTGTCGCCGGTCTTCAGCGGCCGCTTCAGGTCCAGCAGCATCAGATGCAGGCCGCCAGGCTTGAGCGCCACGGCTTTGCCCGCCGGCAGGGCCAGCCCCTGGGTCAGCGCGCGCATCTTCATCATGTCGCCGTCCATGCTCATTTCGTGAATCTCCACCGCGCCGGCCGCCGGTGAACTGGCCGACACGAGCTTTCCGCCCTTGGCGGAGGTGAGCTGCACAAAGAGCCCGGTGGCCTTTTGCTGCGCCACCGTGCCGCGCACCCAAGGGTCCATGGCGGTGGTCTGGGCGAAGACACAAGTGCTGGCGCAGGCCAAGCCAGCCAGCAGGGAAAACACAAGACGCTTGGGTGACATGAGGGGCTCGGGTTCAACAATCAAAAGCCCAGTGTAGGCGCGCCGATAATCCCTGTATGGCCATCCAGACCGACAGCTTTGTGGCGGCGCCCAGCGGCGACTTGCCACGCGTGCTGAGTGCAGCGCCCGCCTCGCCCAACGAAGAAGCGATCGAGCGTGCGCTGCGCCCCAAGGGCCTGGCCGAGTACGTGGGCCAGGTGAAGGCGCGTGAGCAGCTGGAAATCTTCATAGGCGCAGCCAAGTTGCGCGCCGAAGCACTCGACCACGTGCTGCTGTTTGGCCCGCCCGGCCTGGGCAAGACCACGCTGGCCCACATCGTGGCTTTTGAGCTGGGCGTGAACCTGCGCCAGACCAGCGGCCCGGTGCTCGAAAAGCCCAAGGACCTGGCCGCGATACTCACCAACCTCGAGAAGAACGACGTACTCTTCATCGACGAAATCCACCGCTTGAGCCCGGTGGTGGAAGAAATCCTCTACCCCGCGCTGGAGGACTACCAGATCGACATCATGATTGGCGAAGGCCCGGCGGCGCGCAGCATCAAGCTCGACTTGCAGCCCTTCACGCTGATTGGCGCCACCACCCGCGCGGGCATGCTCACCAACCCGCTGCGCGACCGTTTTGGCATCGTGGCGCGGCTTGAGTTCTACACCGCTGAAGAGTTATGCCGCATCGTCACGCGCTCGGCCGGGCTGCTCAATGTGCCCACCGATGCGGCCGGCGCGCTGGAGATCGCGCGCCGTTCACGCGGCACGCCGCGCATAGCCAACCGCCTGCTGCGCCGCGTGCGCGACTTTGCGCAGGTCAAGGCCAGTGGCCACATCGATGCTGCAGTGGCCGACAAGGCGCTGGCCATGCTCGACGTGGACCCGCTGGGCTTTGATGTCATGGACCGCAAGCTGCTGGAAGCCGTGATCCACCGTTTTGGCGGCGGCCCGGTGGGGCTGGACAACGTGGCCGCGGCCATCGGTGAAGAAAGCGGCACGATAGAAGATGTCATCGAGCCCTATCTCATCCAGCAAGGCTATTTGCAGCGCACGCCGCGTGGCCGCATCGCCACGCCCGCAGCCTGGCGCCACCTGGGGCTGGTGCAGCCGGCGCGGCCGGCTGATGACTTGTTCGAGGTCTGATTTGTTCGAAGCCTGATCAGGCCGGCGCGGCGGTTGCGTACAACGCGCCTGGCACTTCCAGGTGATTGCGGTCACTCCAGCCGACCACGACAAAACCGTCGCCGGTGAAGAGCAGGCGGTTGACGCTGGCATTGCCTAACTGCCAAGTTCGTGGTGCGTCGAGGGCCAGGCCCACGGCAGCGCGGTACAGGCAGTCGAGCACGCCGCCATGGGTGAACACGGCGATGGCCTGGCCCGGGTGCTGGGCGGCAATGCGGCCCAGCACCGCCATGCTGCGCGCGTTGAAGTCGAGCAGGGTCTCACCACCGCCTGGCCCAAAACCGGGGTCCCGCTGGCGCCAGCGCCGCGCTTCTTTGGGGTGCAAGGCTTCCACCTCGGCGTAGGTCAGGCCTTCAAAACTGCCAAAGCTTCTTTCACGCAGCGCCACCTCAGTCGCCACGGCCAGCGTGCTGCTGCGGGCCAGCGGCAGCGCGGTGTCGCGCGTGCGCTGCAAGTCGCTGCTGTAGAGCGCCGCCAACTCTTCTTCGCCCAGCGCGCGCGCCAACTGCTGCGCTTGCCAATGGCCCGTGGCGTCGAGCGGCACATCCAATTGGCCCTGGATGCGCTGGTCCACATTCCAGGCCGTTTGTCCGTGGCGCAGCGCAAAAACGCGCGTGGGTTCGATCATGTCTGCGCTGGCATGCCCGTCAGTCGCTGCGCATCAGTCGCGGCCCTTCATTCGCTGCCCAGCAAGCGCGGGTTGAGCGTGTAGGTGCCCGAGAAAGTGGCCTCGCCCAGCACATGGCCGGCCAGCGTCTGGCGCACCTGCTGGCCGTTGAAAACCCCTTGCAGCGGCAAGCGCGGCAGCGCCACGGCATACAGCGTGAAGACGTAGTGGTGCACCAGCGAATCGTTGAAGGGCGGAAAAGGCCCGTCGTAGCCGAAATATTGGCCCGCCATCTGCGGGTTGCCGTCGAACCAGGCCGTGTAGTCGTTGAGGCCGTGGCGTGCGCCGCCCGGTGCGGCTGGCCCGGGCTTGCCGCGCGGCGTGAAGCCACGGCTGAATTCGCCTTCGCCAATGGTGGCCGGCGTGGGCGGCAGGTCTATCAGCACCCAATGAAAAAAGTCCACACGCGGCAAATCTGCGGGCACTTCACGGCCGGCCTGGTTCACGTCGTCGGCGCGGCTGGGCACATCAAAGTCGTGGCAGATGAGCACCAGCGACTGTGTGCCTGCGGGCAGGTCGCTCCAGGCCAGGTGCGGGTTGAGGTTGTCGCTGAAGGTGGCGCCGCCGTGGCCGTCGGGTTTGCCAGCGGCGTAGCGTGGCGCAAAGTGGTCACCGCTGGTCCAGCTGTCGCTTGTGAGCTTCATGTTTTTCGGGTTTGCGCTAAACGCCCCAGACCACAGGCTCTTGCGCGGCATGGCAGCGGCGCAGCATCTCAATCATCGGCCACAGGCGCTGGCGCAGGGTCACGGTGCCGGGTGCGGCGTCAGGCGCAACGGGCGCCGCCGACTCGGCAGCCAAAGCCGCTTGCAAGGCCGCCAGGGCTGCGGGCATGGCGGCCACTTCTATGATGCCTTTGGGCGCGGGCTCGCGGCCCAGCAGGCGCAGCATCTGGTCGCCGGCCGGGGCCAGCATGATGAGGTCGCCACTGGCCGCGCTTTTGAACTTGTACAGCATGGCCACGATTGTGATGCCTGGCCGGGTAAGCCAGCCAAGCCGGCCGGCAGCCGTCAGGAGACTCAGTTGCGCACCAGCCGTATGCGCGGCGTGGGCAGGGGCGGATGGGCCACCGTTTCGCCCGCCGGCAAGCGCTGCTCAAAGCTCAAGGCGTCGAGCGCCGGGGCAAAAAGATAACCCTGGAATTCATCACAACCGGCCTCCAACAAAAAGCGCCGCTGGCCTTCGGTTTCAACACCTTCGGCAATCACCTTCATGCCCAGCGCACGGGCCATTTGCAATATGGCGCGCACGATGCCGGCGTCTCTGTCGTCGGCGGGCAGGCCTTGCACAAAACTGCGGTCGATCTTGAGCTTGCCGATAGGAAAGCGCTTGAGGTAAGCCAGGCTGGAATAGCCCGTGCCAAAGTCATCGATGGACAGGCGCACACCCAGCTTGGCCAGGGCCTGCAAGCGCTGCAAGGCTTCGTCGGCGTCGTGCACCAGGATCGATTCGGTCAGCTCCAGCTCCAGCAGTTGTGCAGGCAGGCCGCTGACGGCCAGCACGCTGGCCACACGGTCAACAAAATGGGCCTGCTGAAACTGCAGGGCTGAGACGTTGATCGCGATGGGCATGCGCAGGCCCCTGGAATGCCACAGCGCGGCCTGGCGCACGGCCTGGCTCAGCACCCAGTCACCAATGGGCACGATGAAGCCACTGTCTTCGGCCACCGGAATGAAGCGGCCGGGTGGCACTTCACCCAGTTCGGGGTCGCGCCAGCGCAGCAGCGCTTCGGCGCCCGTGACACGGCCGTCTTGCAAATTGACCTGCGGCTGGTAGTGCAGCCGAAAGCGCCCGCTGACCAAGGCCTGGCGCATGGCGTGGTCCAGCTTCATGTGGCCACGGCGGTCCACTTTGGCGCGCGCCTGGTGCAGCCGCCAGTTGGCGCGGCCGGCCAGCTTGACGGCGCGCATGGCGGCTTCGGCATGGCGCACCAACTCGTCAGCACTGTGGCCGTGTGAAGGCGCCAGCGCCACGCCTATGCTGCACGTCAGCGTGAACTGCGCGCCGTCCAGGCTGCACGGCTGCGCCACCACATTCAAGATGCGCTTGGCCGTGGTCTCGGCACTGGCCGCGTCGGCGCCGCCCACAACCACCGCAAACTGGTCACCACCCAGGCGCGCCAGCATGTCGTCGTCACGCAAGCAGCCCTGGATGCGCTGCCCCACGTCCACAAGCACGCGGTTGCCAACCTCGTGGCCCAGGCTGTCGTTGATGTGGCGGAAGCGGTCAAGGTCAATCACCAGCAGCGCCAGCGGCTGGCGGTCGCTGCGCGAACGGGGCAGCGCGGCCTGCACCCGCGTGTTCAGGCTGGCGCGGTTGGGCAGGCCAGTGAGCGCGTCGGTGACGGTCAGCGCTTCGATGCGTTCTTGCGCCGCCAGCCTCTCGGTGAGGTCACGATACGACCACACACGGCCCTGCGGCCGGCCGGCGTTGAAGAGCGGGCGCGTGACCCTTTCCAGCACCTGGCCGCTGGCCAGTTGCAGCTTGTCGGTGGCGGCCACCAGCGACGCTTGTGCCAGCGACTGCAAGCGCTGCTCATAAGCCGCAGGGTCGAGCAGGCTGCGGCTCATCCAGGCCTGCACGGCGTTGTCGTCATGCTGCGCAAGCAGCTCCATTGGCATGGCCCACATCTGGGCAAAGCGGCGGTTGAAGGTTCTGACGCGGCCGCCCAGATCGGTAACCAGGATGCCGTCGGCGGTGGCTTCCAGCGTGGCTTGCAGTTCGCTCAGCAGCTCTTCGCGCCGCGCTTGCGCCTCTTGTTCTGCGCTGCGGTCGACCAGCAGCACCAACACCGCTGGCTGCGCTGGCACTGCTGACACTGCTGGCAGCGCTGGCACTGCTGGCACCGCCAATTGGCCAGCAGCGGCCATGGGCACAAGCCGCAGGCTGCGGCTGACATGCAGGCTGCGGCCGTCGCTCAGGCTCACCACGGTGTCGGAATGCAGAGGCGAAGTCTCGCCCACTGCTGCGGCCTGCCACCAGGCCATGTCTTCGGGCGACGTGGCCAGGCCCTGCGCCGGCTGGCCCACTAGCTGCTGTGCAGCCTGACCCAACAGCGTGGCCGCAGCGTCGTTGGCTTGCAGCACACACTGGCTGGCCAGGTCCACCAGCCAGGCAGGGTGCGGCAGGGCCGCCAGCAGTGCGCTGGGCGGCATGGGCACGGGCGGTGCCAGCGTCATGCGCTGGCCTTCACGCCACCACCTCTTCGTGCACCGTTTGCTGCAGGGCTTCGAAGTAGTAAGACACGCGCGGACGCGGGTCGAGGTATTTGATGGCCGCCGCCGGCAGCTTGGCCGCCGGCAGGCTGCGCCGTATGCCGATGTTGGGGCACTGCTCGAGGTCCAGCAGCAGCGCTTCGCTGGCTGGCAGATTGGGCTCGTGCACCAACACCCGCGGCTTGAGCGGGCGGCTGGAATTGACACCCACCACCATCGCAAAACGGTCGTCGGTCAACTGCACGAGCGAGCCGGCCGGGTAGACACCCATCATGCGGATGAGGGCGTTGAGCACAGCGCCATCGAAGCGGTCGCGCCCTTGCGCAAACAGCACCGACACGGCTTGGTGCGGCGTCAGCCCCAGCGTGCGCGTCTGCGGATTGCACAGGTTGTCGTAGCGGTTGACCAGCGCCACGACACGCGAGGCCATGGTCAGTTTTTCACCACCCACCTTGAGCGGAAAGCCACTGCCGTCAGCATGCTCGTGGTGCTGGGCCAGCACCTTGAGCGCGCCCACCGACAGCGCCATGCGCTGCCCCAGGGCCACGCCCTTGGCCACGTGCTCGCGGTAGGCGGCTGTCTCAGTGGCGCTGAAACCATCTTCGGCGTGGCGGAAGCGCTCGGCGACCTGGCTTTTGCCCACATCGTGCATCAGCGCACCGACACCCAGGTCCAGCAGTTCGCTCTCAGTCAAGCCCAGGGTGCGGCCAATCAACAAAGAAATAACGCCCACGTTGAGCGCATGCGCGGCCGCACGGTCGCCGCCACCGGACACCAGGCGGACGGCGATGTCCTGCACGCCCAGCATCTTGTCCAAGATGGCACGCGCCAGCGCCACGCCAGTGCGGCCGGCCTGCTGCGGCTTGGCGCCCAGGGCGTCGCTGGCCTGGCGCCACACGCGTGAGGCTTCGGCGTGCTGGCGCTCGCAGCGCTTGGAGGCTTCGCGCTGGTCGGCCAGCGCTTCGCGCCGGCTATGGGCGGCTTGTTGAGCGCTTTGCTCAGCGTCCGCCTGGGTGCTGCTCAAAGTGGCTGCACGGCTGGCTTCAGGGCTGGCTTCATGGCCGGCTACCTGTTCGGCTTCGATGGGCACTTCAATGTCGCTTTTTTCCGGCACCCAGCGCACTTCACGCAGCCCCAGACCGCGCAGCGTGGCGATTTGATCCGGCGTGGACAGCTTGAAGCTGGACACGGCAAACGGATGCGACAACCAGCCGCCGTCGAGCTGTATGAACATGCCGACGCGCAACTCACCCACGGCGATGGTGCTGGCCATGAAAGTCCCCAAGAACGCTGTGCGGTGGCACAAAGGCGCCACGCGATGCCTCTGTTTTCGGGCGCTTGGGCTGGGACTTGAATGGGAGGGCTGGGCTGTGAAGTAATTCGCACCCGGGCAACACGTTCAGGCGCGCCGCCACTCCAGCCACAACAGGTACAGGCCACTGGCCACCACCACCACCGCGCCGGCCACCACAAAAGCATCAGGCACCTGGCTGAAGAAGAGCCAGCCCCACAGCGTCATGTACAAAATCTGCTGGTACAAAAACGGTCCCAGCACGGCCGCTGACGCGTAGCGATGGGCCATGGCCACGGCCAGGTGGCCCAGGCCGCCCAGCAAACCGCAGGCCGCCACCAGGGCCCAGCTGAGCGCGCCCTGCGGCGTCTGCCAGACCCACAGCGCCGGCAGCGCCAGCACCAGCGTGGCGCCGGCGGCCGACACCAGTTGCATGGCCTGTGGCGATTCATGCGCGGCCATGCGCCGGGTCAGCAGGTTGAAGGCGGCGTAGATCACCGCGTTGGCCAAGGCCAGCAGCAGGGCCGGCTGAAAGGTTTGTGAGAACGGCCGTATCACCAGCAGCACACCGGCAAAGCCGCCCAGCACAGCCAGCCAGCGGCGCGCGTCCAACTTTTCACCCAGCCACCAGGCCGAGAGCAGGGCAATCAGGATGGGCACCGAAAACTGGATCGCCCCGGTCTGCGCCAGTTGCAGGTATTGCAGGGCCCAAAAGTTCATGCCCGTCATGCACGCCAACATGGCCGCACGCAACAGGTGGGCGCGTTTGTCGTGCATGCGAAACAGGGCGCGGCCGTGCAGCGGCGCCAATAGCAGCGCCATCAGCAGCACGTGGCTGGCAAAACGCAGCCACACCACCTGCACCACGGGCAGGCCTTGCACCAGCCACTTGGCCACCGCGTCGAGCAGCGCAAAACACAGCGTGGCCACGGTCACCAGCGCGATGCCCCTGCGTCGGCTGCGCGCGGTGTCGGCTTTGAGCATGCGGGCATCGTAGCGGCCCGATTTCCTTAGACTGGGGTCCCACCGTCAAAGGAGAACTGACTTGATCCTGGAAATTGCCGACATCCGCATCGCCCCCGGCCAGAACGCGGCCTTCGAAGCCGCCATCCAGCACGGCCTGGCCAGCGTGGCCAGCCGCGCCACCGGCTTCAAAGGCGCCAAGGTCAACCGGGGTATCGAGAGCACCGAGCGCTACATCTTGCAGATCTTCTGGGCCACGCTGGAAGACCACACGGTGGGCTTCAGACAAGGCCCGCTGTTCACGCAATGGCGCGCCATCTTGGGGCCGTTTTTTGCCGCACCGCCGGTCGTGGAACACTTCAGCCTGGTGGCCAAAGTATGAACAGAGAAAGCGCCTTGACCCAGGCGCGCGCGCACCTGGACAGCGGCGCTTTTGTGCAGGACCTGGCGCGCCGCGTGGCGGTGCGCACCGAAAGCCAGGACAGCGCCTCAGGCGCTGCCCTGAATGCCTATCTGGCCGACGAGATGTCGCCCAGCCTGGCCGCGTTGGGCTTTGTGTGCAGCGTCCACGCCAACCCGCAGCCCCTCTACGGCCCGCTGCTCATCGCCACGCGCCACGAGGCTGACCACCTGCCCACGGTGTTGATGTACGGCCACGGCGATGTCATTCGCGGCCAGGACACCAGCTGGACACGTGGCCAAGGCCCGTGGCTGTTGACGCAAGATGGTGAGCGCCTGTACGGACGAGGCACAGCAGACAACAAAGGCCAGCACAGCATCAACATCGCCGCTTTGGCCAGCACGCTGGCGGCGCGTGGCGGCAAGCTCGGCTTCAACGTCAAATGGCTGATGG
>JANNEX010000305.1:0-1501 GCA_031379155.1 Rubrivivax sp. | reverse complement strand
GGGGAAACCCGGTTGCCCCGTGTGGGCCATCCGTGACAGAAACCGGGTTGTCATAAAGCGGGCCCACACTGCCGCGCTTTGTCCATCGAAACCAGGAGAAGACATGAAGTTCAAGATGATCGCCCCCGCGCTGGCCGCTGCCAGCGTTTTGGCCGCCCTGCCCGCCCAGGCGCAGACCGAAATCCAGTGGTGGCATTCGATGAGCGGGCAGTTGGGCGAATGGGTCAATGGCTTGGCAGCGGGCTACAACGCCACGCAAAAAGACTACAAGATCGTGCCCGTGTTCAAGGGCACCTACCCCGAGTCATTCGCGGCGGCCATCGCAGCTTTTCGCGCCGGCAACGCACCGCACATCCTGCAAGTGTTTGAAGTCGGCACGGCCAGCATGATGGCCAGCAAGGGCGCCATCGTGCCGGTCAACGAGGTCATGAAAACGGCCGGCATCAAGTTCGACAGCAGCGTGTATGTGCCCGCCGTGGCCGGCTACTACACGGCGCCCAACGGCCAGATGCTGAGCCTGCCTTTCAACAGCAGCACGACCGTCTTTCACTACAACAAAGACGCCTTCAAGGCCGCCGGCCTGAACCCCGACGCGCCGCCCAAGACCTGGCCCGAAGTGGCGCTGGCTGCGGCCAAGTTGAAGGCCAGCGGCCACAAGTGCCCCTTCACCACCAGTTGGCAAAGCTGGACGCAACTGGAGAGCTTCAGCGCCTGGCACAACGTCGAATTTGCCACCAAGCGCAACGGCTTCGCAGGGCTGGACACGCGCCTGGCTTTCACCACGCCGCTGCATGTGCGCCACATTGAAAACCTGGCCAACATGTCGCAGCAAGGCCTGTTTGTCTACAAGGGCCGCAACAACACGGCCGACGCCACTTTTGTGTCCGGCGAATGTGCCATGACCACGGGTTCGTCAGCGCTCTACGGTGCCATCAAGCGCAATGCCAAATTCGCCGGCGGCATTGGCGCCCTGCCCTACTACCCCGACGTGGCCGGCGCGCCGCAAAACACCGTCATTGGCGGCGCCAGCCTGTGGGCCATGTCGGGCAAAAAGCCCGAAGAGGTCAAGGGCGTGGGCCAGTTCTTCCAGTACCTGTCTGACGCGCAAGTGCAGGCCAAGAGCCACCAGGAAACGGGCTACCTGCCCATCACGGTAGAGGCCTTTGCCATTACCGAGAAGAGCGGCTTCTACAAGCAAAACCTGGGCACCGATGTGTCGGTGACGCAGATGATCCGCAAGACCACCGACAAGTCGCGTGGCATACGCCTGGGCAACTTCGTGCAGATACGCACCATCATCGACGAAGAACTTGAGCAGGTCTGGGCCGGCAAGAAAACCGCCAAAGAGGGTCTTGAAGCGGCCAAGAAGCGCGGCGACGAACAGCTGGAACGTTTTGAGAAAGCCAACAAGGGCTGATGCGCAGACGAGCCACTGACCAGGACCTGTCTTGACAGTCGAAAAACGCGTCCGCTTCAAAAGCTGGTGGCTGCCTTGGGCGTT
>JANNEX010000257.1:0-13403 GCA_031379155.1 Rubrivivax sp. | reverse complement strand
CCACGCCGATCTGGGACTACCGCCTGGCCGCCGCCCAAACCCTTGCCGCCTTGGGCCAGGGCGCCAGCGCCGCGCCCTTGGTGCTTGAACAGTTCCATCAAGCCATGGCTGCCGACGACGTGAACGACATCTTCAGCCACGCTCTGTTGCTGGTGAACTTGGGCGATGCACGGGCGCGCGCGGTCTTCCCGGTGTTGAGAGACAAGTTCGCCAGCGACGCCAACGCGCTGGAAGCTGCCAAGCAGTTGGAAGAGCAACTGCAAGCCAAACTGAAATGACGGCCAGCGCCCAGGGCTTGGCTAACACTTGACTAATGCTGGCAGCGCAGACTGCGCCGCCATGCAGCACCCGCTTTTGACTCACCACCTCCGCAGCATAGGCAAGCACAGCCGCCGCTATGCGTGCGCCGTGCTCGCCGCTGCCAGCCTGGTGTGCACCGCACTGGCGCAACAGCCACCAGGAACCGCTTGGGCCGAACACCGCGACCCGGCGGGCTTCACCCTCGGCAAGCCCACGGCCTGGCAAGTCAGCGCGCCAACCACAGGCGAGATCGTCGTCAGCGAACCCAGCGGCGCGGCCGCCGCTTTGGTGCGTGCGCGTGTGCTGCCACCGCGCGCCAACCTGGCGCAATGGCTGCGCAGTAGCTACGCTGCCACCGAGCCTGGTTTGCAAGGTGTGCAGATGCTCAAGGTAGAAGTGCGTGGGCCGCAAGTCGTGCACGCCGCGTTTGACTACGGCGGCAACGGCTTCCATGGCCGCGCCAGCGTGGTGGCCGTGCAGCACGGCGACATGGCCACGCTGTTTGTGGCGGCTGCGGCCCGCTCGGAATTTGAGCAGCGCTTGCCGGTGCTAACGCGCATCTTGAGCAGCCTTCGTTTCAACGCAGCAGCCGCATCCACGGCTGCCGGTGCTGCGCAAGACACTTTGCAATACACACGTTGGACCGAGCCCGCTGAGGGCGCCTATTCGGCCGACCTGCCCACCGGCTGGCGCACCGAAGGCGGCTTGCGGCGCAGTACCTGGAACGTGCGCCTGGCCTTTTCCAGCACCAGCCCTGACGGCAGCCTGCACCTGTTTTCGGGCGACGCGACCTTGCCACGCATCTTCATCATGCCCAACGCCACCCTCACCTCGCTGGGCCACACACAAGGCCAGACCACGGGGCCCGACGGCCAGATGATCCTGGCCTTTGCACGCGCCGAAGACCTGGGTGCGCAACTCGTGCGCAGCCGCTTCAACGGCCAGGTCAGCGGCACCCGGCCCAGGCCCGACCTGGTGGAGATCACCCGGCGCAACCCCTTGCTGCAAGGCGGCGTGGCCAGCGCGAGTGCGGCCGATGTCGAGTTCAAGCTGGCGGACGGCCGCGTCGGCGTGCTCACCCTCAGCACCTTTGGCACCAGCAGCGGCAACGGTAGCTATGCCATCGGCAACTGGTGGGCCGACGGCGTGCACGGTTTCATCGCGCCACCGGCGCGCACCGCGCAAGCCGCACGCGCACTGGCGCGCCTGATCACCAGCGGCCGCCAGAACCCCGGCTGGGCCAGCGGTGAGCGTGAACACCAATCGCGCATGAGTCAGCAGTACCTGGCCTACGCGCAGTGGTCTGCCGACTTGCAGCGCCAAACGCTGGAACAGCGCTGGCAGTCGCAGCAAGACATTCAGGCTGGCCGGCGCGACGGTCTGGGTGGCACCGTGCGCTTGCGCGACCCCAGCACCGGCGAGACCTTCGAAGCCACGGCCAGTGACCGCTACTACTTCCGCGTCAACGGTGCGCAGCGGCCTACCGTGCTTGGCAGCGACAGCGACTTCAAACCCGTGAGCAACCTGGAGCTGACGCGGCTGCTTCAAATCGGCACCGAGGTGGCGCGCTGAGCGGCTGAGCCCGCAAGACCCCATCGTTCGGCCCATCGTTCGGCCAGGCCGGTGTCGCGCAGTGGACACAGTCGGTACGGGTTAGCGAGGTTTCCCCCGTCGGTTTGTCGGGCAAACATGGCCCTCCACATCGACAGCAGCGTGCCGCGTTGCGCGCACACGATGCGGCAGCGGTGGCGAACCGGGCACGCAAACACCACATGATTGACTTTCAACACGGCTTTGCACGGGCCGGGTTGCAGGTAAAAACGCCCCTCACGCAGCGGGGCACACAACAGGAGACCGTTTCATGGCACTCAAGTTCCAGCACACCTCTACGCGGCGCGCCACAGGCCTGTGGCGCGCCCTGACCCTGGCCGCCGCACTGTGCGCAGCCGCCAGCGCGCAGGCCCAGCAAGAAACCTTCAAGGTCGGCATCGTCAGTTTCCTGTCGGGCCAGGCCGCTGAAAGCTTTGGCATACCGGCCGTCAACGGCGCCAAGGTCTTGCTCGACGCCTTCAACAAAGGTGCGGCACCCGCGCCCTACAACAAGGCCGGTTTTGGTGGCATGAAGCTGGAGTTTGTCTACGTCGACGAAAACGGCGGCGCCACCAAGCAGGTGCAAGAACTGCGCAACCTGTATGAGCGCGAAAAGGTCGACGCCGTGGTGGGCTATGTCGGCTCGGGCGACTGCCTGGCGGTGGCGCCAGTGGCCGAAGAGATGAAGCGCTTTCTCATCCTGTATGACTGCGGCACGCCGCGCATTTTTGAAGACGGCAAGTACAGCTACGTCTTTCGCACCGCCAGCCACGCCGTGATGGACAACGTGGCTTTGGTGCGCTACTTGCAAGCCAAAAAGATCAAGGCCGAGACCTTCAACATGATCAACCAGGACTACGCCTGGGGCCAGGACTCGAAGAAGGATTTCACCTGGTCAATGGAGCGGCTGTTCCCCGGCGCCAAGGCCGGCGAAGACCAGTTGCCCAAGTTCGGCGCCGGCCAGTACGGCACCGAGATTTCTGCGCTCATGGCCAAGCCCGCCGACGTGACGCACTCCAGTTTGTGGGGCGGTGACTTGCAAGCGCTGGTGCTGCAAGCCGGCCCGCGCGGCCTGTTCCAAAAGACGCAGGTGGTGTTCTCGGCCGCCGACCATGTGCTGCCAGGCCTGGGCGAGAAGATGCCCAACGGCGTCATCCTGGGCGCACGCGGTGCGTATGGCTTGATGTCGCCCAAGAGCGCGCTGAATGACTGGTGGTGGGACTTGTACAGCAAGGCCTACAACGTCTACCCCGTGCAGGCCCCTTACCGCATGGTGCAAAGCCTGCTGGGCCTGAAGCTGGCGGTGGAAAAAGCCATGGCTGCCAACGGTGGCAAAAAGCCCAGCCAGGAACAACTGGCCGCCGCGCTGACCGGCAGCGAATGGGACTCACCCGCCGGCAAGATCCGCATGGCCCTGGGCGACGGCCACCAGGCGGTGCAAGACACGGCCATTGGCCGCACACGCTTTGACGCCGCCAAGAAGATGGTTGTGCTGGAAGACATCCTGCGCTTCCCGGCCGAGTGTGTGAACCCACCCGCCGACATGAAGGGTGAAGCCTGGATCAAGGCCGGGTTTCCGGGCGCAAAAAATTGCCCTTGATGGGCTAAGCGGCTGTTCGGCTGAGACCTTTCGACCATGGCCACCTTCCTCACCATCCTCATCGACGGCCTGACCTACGCGTCATGGCTGTTCATCGTGGCCCTGGGGCTCACGCTGGTGTTTGGTGTGCTCAAGATCCTGAACATCGCACACGGCAGCTTCTACGCGCTGGGCGCCTACGCGGCCGCCAGCTTTGTCGGCTGGACGGCCAGCCTGCACTGGGCGCCCGCCTGGTCGCTGGTGGCCATGCTGCTGGCCGCCGTGGCGGTAGCGGCCATCGTGGCGCCACTCACCGAGCGTGGCCTGCTGCGCTTTTTCTACGGCCGCGATGAAGTGCTGCTGGTGCTGGTGACCTACGCGCTGTTCCTGATCATGGAAGACCTGACCAAGCTGCTGTGGGGCGCCAACCCTTACTACGTATCAGAGCCCTACGCCTTGCTCGGCAGCGTGAACGTGGGTGTGCAAACCTATGTGGGCTATGACTTCTTGCTGGTCGCGCTGGCTCTTGTGGTAGGGCTGGCGGTGTGGTGGGGGCTGAACCGCACACGCACGGGCAAGATCGTGCTGGCCGTCATCCACAGCGCAGAAATCGCGTCCAGCATGGGTGTCAACGTGTCGCGCATTTACATGGGCGCGTTTTCGGTCGGCATCTTCCTGGCCGCGCTGGGTGGTGCCTTCACGGCGCCCATGATTTCGGTGCAGCCGGGTGTCTCGGTGGGCGTCATCATCGTGTCGTTCGCGGTTGTCATCATCGGCGGCCTGGGCAGCATTGAAGGGGCTGCGGTGGGCGCGCTTATCGTTGGCCTGGCGCGCTCTTGCGCGGTGCACCTGGCGCCAGTGGCCGAGCTGTTTTCCATCTACGTGGTGATGGCCGTGGTGCTGATGTTCAGGCCTGAAGGTTTGTTCCAGCGTTTGCAGGCGCGCAAGATCTGATGGCGCTGCGCTTTGATCCTTCCAGCCTGGGCGCAGGCCGTTGTGCGGCGCTGGCCTTGCTGGCTTTTGTGGCGCTGGCCGTGGCCGGCTGGTTCGCCCCCAAGTGGCTGACTTTTCTGGTCACCATGGCTGCCGCCAACGGCCTGGTGTCGCTGGGCATCGTGGGCCTGATGCGCGGCGGTGTGGTGCCTTTTGGCCAGGGCATGATGTTGGCGGTGGGTGGCTACGCGGCGGCGCTGCTCTTCAACAAGCTGGGCTTCACTGACGCGTTAGGCCTGGCCTTGTCTGGCGGCGTGGCTGGGCTGCTCATCGCGGCCCCCTTCGCGCCGTTGCTGTCGCGCTACCGCGGCATCTTCTTTGCCATGCTGACGCTGGCGCTCTCTATGGTGACCTACGGCCTGCTCATGAAGCTGGAAGTGCTGGGCGGCAGCGACGGTTTCAACCTGGGCCGCCCCACCTTGCTCGGCCAAAAGCTGCCCGATGGGCAGGTGGGTTATGTCATGTACACACTCACTGTGGGCCTGGCCACGGTGATGGCCTGGCTGGCGCGTGTCTACTTCAACAGCACCCGTGGGCTGGTGACCTTGGCGGTGCGCGAAAACGAACTGCGCGTGGAATACCTGGGCGGATCGGTGCGCCAGGCCATGACCATCAACTTTGTGCTGGCGGCGTTTTGCGGCGGCATGGGCGGCGCGCTGGTCGTCATGTCGCTGGGCCACATCGAACCCAACTTCAGTTTCTGGACGACCTCGGGCGAATTTGTCTTTGTCGCCATCCTGGCCGGCTGGCAAAGTGTGGCGGCGGTGTTTGTGGCCAGCACGGTGCTGGAAGTGGTGCGCAGTTTTTCCAGCAGTTACTTCCCCAACACGTGGCAGTTGGCGCTGGGTCTCTTCCTGCTCTTCGTGATCCGGTTTTTGCCCAAGGGCATAGGCTCGCTGTGGGTCAAGGGGCCGACTCGGTGAGCCCGTTGCTGCACGCCCAGGGGCTGGAAAAGCGCTTCGGCGCGGTGGTGGCGGCAGCGGCCGTGGACATCGCCATTCAAGCCGGCGAACGTGTCAGCCTGATAGGCAGCAACGGCGCGGGCAAGACCACCTTTGTCAACATGATCACCGGCTACCTCAAGCCCGACGCCGGCCACATCACGCTGGGCGGGCAGGACATCACGGCGCTGTCACCACGCGCCATCACACGCCTGGGTGTCGCACGTTCATTCCAGATACCGCAACTCTATGGCGACCTCACGGTGCTGGACAACATGCTGGTGGCCAATGCCTGCCACGACCAGGGCCTGAGTTTTTGGCAGGCGGCGCGCCGCCCGCAAGCCATAACGCGCGCCGATGTGCTGTTGCAGCGTTTTGGCCTGGCCGCGCACCGCCAGCGCCGTGTGGCTGAACTGCCCGGTGGTGTGCGCAAGCTGTTGGACATTGCCATGGCGCTGAGCGGCCGGCCCAAGCTGCTGCTGCTGGACGAGCCCACCAGCGGCGTCTCCGGCGAAGAGAAGTTTCCGATGATGGACACCATCATGGGCGCGCTGGGCGCCGAGCAAGAAACGACCGTGGTCTTTGTCGAACACGACATGGACATCGTGCAGCGCCATGCCAGCCGCGTCATCGCCTTCGCCGCTGGCCGTGTCATTGCCGACGACGTGCCCGCCGTGGCGCTGCACACCGACGACGTGCGCCGCTACGTCACGGGTGAGTTGCTGCAAGAGTAGCGGGCCAAGGCGCACATGCTCAAGATCAACGCCGTCCACGTCGCCATCCAATCGGTGGTGGCCTTGCGCGGGCTGTCGCTGAGCGTGGCTGACGGCACCATGGTCGGCCTGGTGGGTCGCAACGGCGCGGGCAAGACGACGCTGATGCGCACCGTGATGGGCCACCTCACACCCAGCCAGGGCAGCATTCACTTTGACGGCGTCGACCTGGCCACCGTGCCGCGCCACCAGCGTGCCGCGCTGGGCATGGGCTACATGCCCGAAGACCGCGGCCTGGTGCCTGAACTGACGGTGGAAGAAAACATCCTGGTGCCCGTGTGGGCGCACGCCACGCTCAAAGTCGATGAGCGGCTGGCCCTGGTCTGGCGTGTCTTGCCTGAGCTGCTGGAGATGAAAGACCGCCGCGCGCTGCTGCTCTCGGGCGGCCAGCAAAAGCTGGTGGCCCTGGCCCGTGCGCTGGCCGTGGGCACCCGGCTGTTGCTGCTGGACGAGCCCTTTGAAGGCGTGGCTCCTGCCCTGAGCAAACGCCTGGGCGAAGTCATTGCCGCACTCAAAGGCAGCGCGGTGTCGGTGCTGATCGCGCAGAGCGATCTCAACCATTCACGCAAGCTGGTGGACGCTGAATATGTGGTTGAGCGTGGCGCCAACGTGACGGCTGGCGCAGGCCGCTGAACACGGGGCCTTGCATGCACCCTGCCTGGCGCGACTGCCCCGTCCCCGCCCTGCGCCATGAAGCGTTGCATGGTGACCGCGTGGTGCGCTGCTTCACGCCGCGTTCGCACAACTTGTGGCGCTTGTTTGCTGACCGCGCGGTCTGCCAGCCGCAGGCTGAAGCGCTGGTCTGCGGCGCCCGGCGTTTGAGCTACGCGCAGTGCGCCAGCGCAGCCACGCGCTGCGCTGCTGGCTTGGCGGCGCACGGCGTGCAGCGGGGTGAGCGTGTGCTGCTCTTCATCGACAACCGGCCCGAATTCATCGTCGCCCTGCTGGCGTTGCAATACCTGGGCGCCATTGCGGTGCCGGTGGGCGTGCGCGAACAGCGGCCGGGCTTGGCCTACATCGCGCGCCAGTGCGGCGCCATGGGCATCGTGATTGACGCGGCGTTGGTGCAGCGCTTGCCTGACGCCGAAGAAGCGCCGGCTTTGCGGCTGCGCCTGGTGGTTGGCGCGGTCGTGGGTGAGGTCGTGGGCGACATGACGGACAGCTTGGCCGACTGCCACTCATGGACGCAGTTAGCCCAATGTGCGGATACAGCACCCGAGCCGGCCACACCGGGCGAGCATGAGGTGGCCGTGATCCTTTACACCTCGGGCACCACTGGCCAGCCCAAGGGCGCCATGCTCAGCCACGCCAACATCGTGCACTCGGCGATGCACTTTGCCTGCACCATGCAACTCAGCGCCAGTGACCGTTCGGCCTTGGCGGTGCCGGCCAGCCACGTCACGGGCTTGGTGGCCGTCATCTTCACGCTGCTGCATGTGGGTGGCTGCGTGGTCATCGTGCCAGAGTTCAAGGCCGCTGACTTCATTGCGCTGCTGGCGCAAGAGCGCATCAGCCACACCATCATGGTGCCGGCCATGGTCATGCTGTGCCTCATGCAGCCCAGCTTTGCGCAGGCCAAGCTGGATGCCTGGCGCATTGGCAGTTATGGCGGCGCGCCCATGCCGTTGAGCACCATAGCCGCGCTGGCGCAGCGCCTGCCCGGATTGACGCTGATGAACGCCTACGGTGCGACTGAAACCACATCGCCCGCCACGGTGATGCCCATGGGCCACACGCGCGAACATGCTGACACCGTGGGCGTGCCGCTGCCGGCCTGCGACATGCTCGTCATGGACGAGCAGGGCTGTGAGTTGCCGCCAGGCCAGACGGGTGAACTCTGGATCGGCGGGCCCATGGTGGTCAGCGGCTACTGGGCCAACCCCGAAGCCACGGCCGCGTCTTTCACCGCCGGATACTGGCACTCGGGTGATCTTGGCTCCATTGACATTGACGGTTATGTGCGGGTCTTTGACCGCAAGAAAGACATGCTCAATCGCGGCGGCTACAAGGTCTACTCAGTCGAGGTTGAAAACCAGCTTATGGCCTGGCCAGGCGTGCTTGAGGCCGCCGTGGTGGGCCGGCCCTGCCCCGTGCTGGGCGAGCGCGTGCATGCCTTTGTCTATGCCCCGGGCATCAGTGCCAACAGCGCAAACGAAGCCGCACTGCGCGACTTTTGCGCCGCGCGCCTGGCCGACTACAAAGTTCCAGAAACCATCACCTGGCGCAGCGCCCCGCTGCCGCGCAATGCCAACGGCAAGGTGATGAAACGATGGCTTCGTGATGACCTGATCGGGTCGCTCGAAGTTCAAGGGGTGATGCCGGTCATGCCACGAGCCGGCTCAGCCGGCTCCGACAGCCCAGCAAGCCCAACCAGCCCAACCGGCGACCCCGGCCAGGCTGCGTGAATCGGCGCCCACCCGCGCCGCCAGTGACCAGCACAGACTGCGTTCCATCCAACCCTCCAGGAGAAGACCATGCACTCATTTCGCAAGGCGCTGATCAGCGCCGCCACACTCACTATCGGCGTTAGCTTTGGCTTGCACGCGGCCGCGCAACAGGCCTGGTACCCCAGCAAGTTTGGCCCCAACGACGAACTGGGTGCGGCCAACTACCTGACACCACAGCTGGCCGCCGAAGCGGCCAAGCTGGTCAAGACCGGCAAGACCTATTCGCTGGGCATCACCGTCAACACCACGACACCGGCCTACCCGCCGCGCACCTGTTCCATCTACATCGTTCAGCCGGGCCAGCAAGGCGGCTCTGAAGGACTGGGCCCCACCAAGACGACCTACAACGACGACATCTTGAACTGCTGGACCGGCATTGGCACGCAGCTAGACGGCCTGGGCCACATTGGCGTGGGTGAGCGTTTTTACAACGGCAACAAGTGGCAGGACTTTGCCAACGTGTCGGGCCTGAAAAAGCTCAGCGCCGACAAGGTGCCGCCCTTTGTGACGCGCGGTGTGCTGCTGGACATGGCGGCCTACTTTGGCGTCGACATGCTCAAGGAAGGCACGGTCTTCAACCGGCCCGAGATTGAAGGCGCGGCCAAAAAACAAGGCGTGGAAATTCGCCAGGGCGACGTCGTCATCTTCCACACGGGCTGGCTGAGCATCATCGAAAAAGACCCCAAGCGGTTTGGCTCGGTCGAGCCAGGCCTGGGCCGCGATGGCGCACGCTACCTGGTGAGCAAAAACGTGGTTGCCGTGGGCGCCGACACCTGGGCCGTAGAGGTCATTCCTTTCGAGCAAGGCGCGGGCGTGTTTGAGGTGCACCAGATCCTGCTGCCCATGGGCGGCACCTACATTCTGGAAAACATCAACACCGCAGAACTGGTCAAGGACAAGGCCTGGGAGTTCATGTTCGTGCTGGGCCAGAACAAGTACCAGGGCTCGGTGCAGTCGATGATCAACCCGGTGGCCATTCGCTAACTTTCATGATGCGGGGCAGCGCCCCCGCTCATGGAAGAGTTCCACATTCAGCCACGGTTGGCGCGCGTGACCTAAGGCCTGGGCGCAGACAAGTAGTGCGCCAGGTCTTCCAGCTCGGCCGGCGCCACGCCGGCCAGCGCTTCACTCATGGCCGGCGTGTAGCCCACGCGCCGGCCTTCACGAAAGCCGCGCAGGGCGTGCAGCAAATAGTCTTCGCGCTGGCCGGCCAGGCGCGGCACTTGTTTGCCGCCCGCCAACTCGGTGCCGTGGCAGCCCATGCAATGCAGTCGCGCCGACAGCGCGGCGCCACGCGCCTGCCGTTGCGCGTCAGGCGGCGTGCCTTCGGGCGCGGTGCCCAAGGCCGCCGCCGGCAAGGTGGCGATGAAGTCGGAATAGCCGCGCAGGTCATCGTCGCTCATGCCCTTGGCGATGGCGCTCATGAGCGCGTTGTCGCGCCGGCCATCGCGGAACAAGAACAGTTGTGTGATGGCGTAAAAGCTGGGCTGCCCGGCCAGTGATGGCGTGAGGGCCAGCGTGCTGCGGCCATCGGCACCGTGGCAGGCGGCGCAGATGGTGGCGTAGCGCTGCGCGTAGACAGATGCGGTCGCGTCACTGCTGGCCACGGCTTGCGCAAACGCGGGCAGCGCAGCAAAGAGCGGCGCCACCGCCAACACAACAGCAGCGCCGCCACGGCGCCACTGCATCACGATCAGCCGCCCAGCCTCACTGGTAGCTGATGCGGTAGATGGCACCGTTGTGGTCGTCGCTGACCAGCATAGAGCCGTCCTTGAGCACCAGCACATCCACCGGCCGGCCCAGGTAGTCGTTGTTCTCGACCAAGCCGGTCAGGAATGGCTCCATCTTGCTGATGCCGCCCTTGCCATCAGGCCAGGCCACCACCACGTCGGCGGCGTATTTCAGGCTGCGGTTCCAGGGGCCGTGGCGGGCGATGAAGATGGCGCCCTTGTACTTGGCCGGGAACATCTTGCCGGTGTAAAAGCGCATGCCCAGCGTGGCCGAATGGGCGCCCATCAGCATGGCGGGCTGCGCGTAGTCCTTGCAGTTTTTGCCCCAGCCAAATTCCGGGTCGGCAAAGTCGCCCTGGTGGCAATACGGAAAGCCAAAGTGCTGCTTGCCGGGTGCGGTGACGTGGTTGAGCGTGTCGTTGGGCAGGTCTTCAGACAACCAGTCGCGGCCATTGTTGGTAAACCACAGGTCGCCGTTGGCGGGGTCGAAGTCAAAGCCCACTGTGTTGCGCACACCCAGGGCCACGGTTTCAACGCCGCTGCCGTCCAGGTTCATGCGCACGATCTTGGAAAAACCGTCGCCCGCATCACAGATGTTGCAGGGCGCGCCTATGGGCACATACAGCTTGCCGTCAGGGCCCTGCTTGATGAACTTCCAGCCATGCGGAATTTCGCCCGGCAGCTTGTCATAGACCATCACCGGCGCGGGTGGGTTGTCCAGCCTGTCTTCGATGTTGTCGTAGCGCGTGATGTCTTTGGGCGTGGCCACGAAGAGCGAGCCTTTGACGAACTCAATGCCGTTAGGCAGGAAGAGCTTTTCGGCAATCGTCTTGACCTCGCGCTTACCGCCCTTGTCAGTGACGGCGTAAATCTTGCCGGCGACAAACAGCGAGCTGACAAAGACCGTGCCCTTGTCGCCCTGGCGCAGGCCACGCGCGTCCAGCACGCCACTGGCCCAGACCTCGGCCTTGAAGCCCGGCGGCAGCTTGATCTTGTTGATGGGCAACTTGTCGGCTGCCGTGGCCAGCGGGAAGGCGGGCACGGGCGCCAGCGCACTGCCCACCCCGGCCTTGGGCCGGCCCTTGGCCCAGAAAGGCTCTTCTTCGGCCTTGGCTTGCGCAAAGGCGCCTGTGCACAGCGCCAGCAGGGTGGCGGCGGTTGCAACCAGGCGCCAGGGTTTGAAGGGCCTGTGGTGGTCGAATGACGGGATGCTGACAGCGTTCATCGATGGGTCTCCTCGTGCGTTTTTGCATCGTGTTCGGGCCGCTGAATATAGGCGCGGCAGCAATGGCCGTCCATTCGATCAAGCCTTGTCGCGCAGGCGACAGATGTGCTGTGTCGCAAGGCCTGCCAGTGGCTATGCGCCCACTATCGGCAGCAGGTGCTTGCCAAATTTCCCCGTGTGAGTGGCGCTGGCCATGACGATTGCATGGGCGAAGACCAGACCCACGGCGCCGAGCGCAACCACGGCCGGCCACTTCAGGCGGCCAGGCAGGACGAGCCGCCTGTGCATGTTGCGGATGAAGACCTCGGCAACCAGCAGGTTGGGAGCGAAGAACAAGACGAGCAAGGCCAGGTCGAACGGCCCGCTGGCGCCGTCGGCGTTCATGCCGATGCCGCCGGCCCAGTCAGTCCATGCTTGAGTCTCGATGTCGAACAGCCATGAACCCAGCACCATTGCGAACAGGCGGATGGCCCACGCGCGATGCCGCTCAAACCGCCTGGCGCGTGCGTGGACACACGCCATCACCGAGCTGAGCATCATCACCGCACCCCAGAGACTGAAGGCGATCGCCCCGGCCCGGCTGAACGTGCCGTGGGTGACGATGTACGACATGCCGCCGGCGCCGGCCAGAAAGCCTGCGGCGACATAGATGCGGCCCGTCCAGCGATGCACCTTGCGGTGCCGGCTGCGGACGCGGGCCGACAGCAGGATGGGCCAGGCCAGCACCAGCACCGTGCCCATCACGAAGTGCAGCCCGATGCCGAGGTTGGCGATCCAGTCCGCTGCCGTGGGCATCGCAAGGCCTGCCACCAGACTGCGCCATTGCTCGAAGTTCTTGACCGTCGCACCGGTCGCCCGCAGGGCGATGTAGACGCCGAACACGCCGAGGCCCGCCAGGGTCGCCAGACCGAAGAGGCGCCCTATCCAGACGAGCACGCGGGCGTCGGCCGCTGTCAGCGGTGGCCCGATGGCGCCCGGGCCGGTTTGGACTTGCCCTTTCACGGTCATCCCTCCCAGGCTGGCTTCACGGGACGATGCGCAGCACGCTGCCGTCGCCGGGTGAGGAGCTCAAGGTGACATTGGACGTGTAGAGCGCGCCATCGGGGCCGGTCACCAGTCCGTTGGGCAGGCTGGCGAACTTCGCTGCCAGCACCTTGCGCTTGCCCGTTGCCGGGTCGAACACGACCAGGTTCGCGTTGTCCGGCGTCCACGCCTGGTCGTGCGGAAAGATCTCGACGGCGTACAGGCGAGCGCGCTGCCACGCCAGGCCCACGATCGGGTGCAGCGACTCGAAAGGTTGTCTGTAGCCGGCAAAGTCGGCGCCGAACACCGCCAGTTCGGCCGGCCCGCCGTCCTCGCCGAAGGTGCCGACTTGGAAGGTGTCGCCGTCGTGGGCCATCACGATCGGGTTGTGCTCGGCGTGGTCGATCGACATGTCGTAGACCTTCTGCATCGAGCCCGTTGCTGGGTCGACCTTCAACAGCAGGCCGCGGTTGGTCTCCACCACGTACAAGAAGTTGCCGACCGCGATCATCGAATGGAACACGCCGCCGGGTTCCAGGTCGGTGGTCGCCGGGTCGGTGTCCTTGATGAAGTGGGGCGGATTGGCCGCCAGCCAGGCATTGAGGTTGGCGACCGATGTGGTCGAGCCATCGGGGTTGACGCGCAGGATGGCCGGGTAGTCCTCGGGCATGGCATGCGAGCAGCCGCCCATCTCGATCAACACGTACAGCGTACTGCCGATGAAGGCGACATCGGTGGGGCCGTAGTTGCCGCCGTAGGCATCGGTCATGCTGGGCAGCCTGTCGGCGACCGTCTGCTTCGT
>JANNEX010000232.1:0-7093 GCA_031379155.1 Rubrivivax sp. | reverse complement strand
CACAGGGTTCCAGTGGATGTCGTAGTTGATGACGTAATCGCAGTCCTGCAGGTTCTGGCCTTCGCTGATGCAGTCGGTGCCGATCAGCAGGTCGATCTCGTTCAACTCGCCGGGCAGCACGGCGGCCTTTTCTTTCGAGCGGGGTGAAAACAGCGTCAGCAGTTCCTGAAAGTCGTAACCCGCCTTCAGCGTGGACGCGGGCCTGTCCTTGCCGGTGACCTTGGCGCTGTGCAAGCCCAGCTGGGTCAGCAGGTGCGGGGCCAGGTTGGCGTACAGGTAGTCCGCCGTGTCGGCGAAGGCGGTGAAGATCAGCAGCTTGCGGTTGCCGGGGTTGATGGGCTGCGCGATCTTGGCCCGCACATGCGCCAACAGGTGTTGCAGCTTGGCGTCTTCCTGCGGCGTGACCAGGTCCATCGACGCCAACAGCGCGTCGATGACACCCAGGTCTTGCGTCAGTTCATGTTCCCAGCGCGGCAGGTCCATGTCGGCCAGGTTGATCTTGATCTTGCCGCCAATGGAGGCGCTGTTGTCACTGGTATCACCCGCGCCATCCAGATCCCCCATATCCGGCAGGTCGTCGTCTTCCGGGTCCAGGTCGGCCAGGGCTGCGGTCAGGTCGGTGACGGTGGCCGACCCGCCGCCCTGCTTGAAGGCGGCGATGCGCGCCAGCGTGCCGGCGTGGTTGGCGCGCAGCGAACGCAGCGTCAGCCGGAACGCGTGCACCGAGCTTTCCAGGCGCTTCAGCAGGTTCACCGTCATCAGTGCCTGCAGGCTCTGTTCGCGGTCTACCTGGCGGAAGGTGCCGCCACCGCTGGCCACTTCGGTGTCGTACATCGCTTCGTACTTCTTCAGCCGACTGGGCAAGATGTAGCTCAGCGGCGCGTACACCGCCAGCTTCAAGCTGGACAGGTGGGCAAAGATGTCGTTGAAGCCCAGCACATCGCCCCGGTGCGTGATGGGGCAGTGGTACGACAGCGGCTTGCGCCGCTCGGGGAAGTGGCCGATGTCCTTGGTGTCGTAGAAGGTCAGGATGTGCTTGCGCGACCGCGCAATGGTCACGCTGTCCAGCAGTTCGAAAAAGTCGAAGTCCAGCGCGTCAAGGATGGCGCGCGCGGTGCGCTCTTCCACCGGCAGCTTGCTCCAGGTGTTGAAGGCGGCTTGCGCCAGCCGGAAGATTTCTTCTATCGGTTTGCCCGTGCGCAGCTTCTTGCTCAGGTTCTCAGAGTCGCCCTCGTAGGCCAGCGCCAGCTGGTTGCGCAGGTCGGTGAAGCGGTTGTTCACCGGCGTGGCCGACAGCATCAGCACCTTGGACTTCACACCCTGCTTGATGACCTGGTTCATCAGCTTCTGGTAGCGCGTTTCCCGATCCTTGAAGACATCGTTGTTGCGGAAGTTGTGCGACTCATCAATGACGACCAGGTCGTAGTTACCCCAGTTCACGCGGTTCAGCGCGGTGCCAAAGGATTCACCGCCAGTGCGGCTCAGGTCCGTGTGGCACAGCACGTCGTAGTTGAAGCGGTCTTTCGCAAACAGGTTGGTCTTCAGGTTGTGGTTGAAGGTCAACCAGTTGTCGGCCAGCTTCTTAGGCGCCAGCACCAGCACCGACTTGTTGCGCAGCTCGTAGTACTTGATGACGGCCAGCGCCGTGAAGGTCTTGCCCAGGCCCACGCTGTCGGCCAGGATGCAGCCGCTGTAGGTTTCCAGCTTGTTGATGATGCCGGTGGCCGCGTCACGCTGAAAGTTGAAGAGCTTCTTCCAGATCAGCGTGTCGGCATAGCCGGTGCGGTCGTTGGGCAGCACGTCTTCGTCTACATCGCCCAGGAATTCGTTGAAGATGTTGTAGAGCATCAGGAAGTAGATGCTCTCTGGCGAGTTCTCTTGGTAGACCGTGGCGATGTGGTCGACGATTGCCGCAGTCACGTCCTCGACCTTCTCCATGTCCTGCCAGATCTGGTCGAAGAGCTGTAGGTAAGTCGCCGTGAACGGCGGTTCGTCCAGCTTGTTGACCAGGTTGGACACGGCGTTGCCCGGCTGGTAGCCCAAGTCCACCGCCGTAAAGCCGTGCAGGGGCATGTAAACCGTTCGGGCGCCACCTGCGTCGCCAGGCTCTACACACGCGAACGGCTGCATCGGCGCCTGCGTGCGGTTGGACATGAAGCGCGCCTTGCGACGCAGCCAGTCGGCGCACTCGCGCGCGATGGCGCGCTGGGTGAGCTTGTTGCGCAGATGAATCTCGAACTCGCTGCCGTACAGGCTGCGCTCGCGGTTGAGCTTGGGGATGTGGAATTCCTTGCGCTCTTTGCGGATCTTGTCGGTGACCTCTTCGGCTACGAAAGTGGGCGACGTGAAGATGAATTGGAGTTCTTCAACCCGTTCCAATTCGGCCTTCAAGGCTTCGAACGCATACATCGAAAAGCATGATGCCGCCACCTTCAGGCGGGCGCCAGGTTTCAGGGCTTGCTTGAGGTCGTCGCCGAGGAGGCGGTTGATGTTGTCGATCAGTTCCATCGCAAGTCCATCAGGCCTCTGTGGCGTACCGCAAGCGCTGCGCCTGGGCTGCGCTGCCAGCAGCCCCCGCGCATGAATCTAACCGAGCTTTACCCTGCCATCCAGCCCAAAGCCCGCAAATCCGCCTCAGCCCTGGGCGCGTCTACGAACTGGACGGCGTTCCACCCCAGCTGGCGGGCAGCCCGTACGTTGGGCGCGTGGTCGTCCAAGAAGACCAGTTGCGACGTGGCCACACCGAACCGTGCCGCCGCCACCTCAAAGATCGCCGGCTCGGGCTTGTTGTGGTGCACACGCGCCGAGAACACGCCGTTTGCAAAGCGCGCGAAGAAGTCGTTGCGCTCCAGGATGTCCGCGTAGGGCGCTGGCATGTTTGACAAGTAGTGCAGCGTGTGGCCGGCGTCCGCCAGTCGGTGCAGCAGCGCCACGGTCGCTGCAATGGGCTGCAGCTCCCGCGGCACGGCGTTCACCACGGTCAGGAGGTCGGCTTTCGCAAAGCCGGTGCGGCGTGCGATGCGGTCCACCAGGTCCGGCACTTGCACGGTGCCGCGGTCGAAGTCGCCCCAATCGCCCTGGTAGGCCTGGAAGACCTCGCGTTCCCAACACGCGGCCGTTTCCAGGTCCGGCACCACATGCGGCAGTTCGCGCATCAGCATCTGCTTGGGCTGCCAGCTGAAGAGCACGGCGCCCAGGTCAAAGACGATGTGTTTCATCATCAGCCACGCAGCCGTTTCATCAGCCCCGCAGTGGACGCATCCAGCCCCTGAACATCGCCGTTAGACAGGCGCGGCAGCAAGGCGTTGCACAAGGCCTTGCCCAGCTCCACGCCCCACTGATCAAAAGGGTTGATGCCCCACAGCGCGCCGCTTACAAAAACGCGGTGTTCGTAGAGGGCAATCAGGGCGCCCAGCGAACGTGGTGTCAGGGCGTCCAGCACAAAGGTCGTGCTGGGCCGGTTGCCGGGAAAGGCGCGGTGCTGAGCCAGCACGGCCTTGTCGATATTGGCGGCCGCCGTGGGCGCCTTTTCAACCAGCGCTTCGGCGGCGGTCTTGCCCAGCATCAAAGCCTGGCTTTGCGCCAGGCAATTGGCCAGCAGCTTTTGATGCTGGTCGGCCAGCTTGTGCGCAGCCTTTTTCACGGCGATGAACTCAACCGGGATCACGTCCGTGCCCTGGTGCAGCATCTGGAAATAGGCGTGCTGGCCATTCGTGCCCGGCTCGCCCCACACCACAGGGCTGGTGCCGTAAGGCAGCGGTTGGCCGGACACGTCCACGCGCTTGCCGTTGCTTTCCATCTCTAGCTGCTGCAAGTAGGCCGGCAGGCGCTTCAGACCCTGGTGATAGGGCGCCACACTGCGGCTGGTGAAGCCGTGGAAGTTGCGGTACCAAACGTCCAGCAAGCCCAGCAGCACGGGCAGGTTTTTTTCCAATGGCGTGTGCGCAAAGTGCTGGTCCATGGCGTGTGCGCCCGCCAGCAAATCGCGGAAGTTCTTGGCGCCGATGGCGATGGCAATCGGCAGGCCAATCGCACTCCACAGCGAGTAGCGCCCGCCCACCCAGTCCCAAAAACCGAAGGTGGTGCTGATGCCAAATTCAGCCGCCGCATAGACGTTGGTGGAGGTGGCGGCAAAGTGCCGCGCCACGTCGGTGCCGCCCTGGGCCACAAACCAGGCGCGCGCGGCCAGCGCGTTGGCCAGCGTTTCTTGGGTCGTGAAAGTTTTGCTCGCCACGATGAAGAGCGTCTTTTTCGCGTCGAGTCTTTTCAGCAGCGGCGCGATGTCGTGGCCGTCGACATTGCTCACGAAGTGCAGGCGCTGCGCGGGCAGCGTATAGGCGTCCAGCGCTGGCACCACCATCTGCGGGCCCAGGTCAGAGCCGCCGATGCCGATGTTGACGATGTCGGTGATGGCGCTGTCGGCGCGCACTTGTTCGGCGTAGGCCAGCATGGCGTCCAGCACGCTGTGCACGTCTTCGCTGAAGGGCCCGGCGCCGCGTGGTGCGCGCAAGGCGGTGTGCAGCACAGCGCGGCCTTCGGTGGTGTTGACGATGTCACCGCGCAGCAGCGCGTCACGCGCAGACGCGAGGCCGCATTCACGCGCCAGGTCCAGCAAGAAGTGCAGCGTGGCGGTGTCGAGCAAGTTTTTGCTCAGGTCGGCAAAGACTTCTGGCGCTTCAAACGACAGTGCCGCAAAACGCCCGGCGTCGCGTGCAAAAGCTTCGCGCAAATCCAGCCCACGCCCATGCGCTTCGAAGTGGCCTTTGAGTGCCGCCCAGGCAGCAGTCCGGTCGCAGCGCTTCACTTGTTCAGGCCTTTGATCAGGCCTTCAATCAGGCGGTCCAGCTTGACTGCATCGGCCGCAAAAGCACGTATGCCTTCAGACAACTTCTCAGTCGCCATCGCGTCTTCATTCAACGCCCAGCGGAAGGCTTGTTCGTGGTGGTGCACGGCAGGCAGGTCCAGCTGGCGCGCCGCGTCAGCGTCCAGCGCGCGCGACAGTGGCGCTTCGCTGCCTTGCAGCGCGGCCAGCAAGTCGGGGCTGATGGTCAGCAGGTCACAGCCCGCCAAGGCCACGATTTGGCCGACGTTGCGAAAACTCGCCCCCATCACTTCAGTCGTTATGCCATGGCGCTTGTAGTGGTTGAAGATGGCGCGCACGCTGAGCACGCCGGGGTCGTTGGCGCCGGCCCGCGCAGCTTCGTCCCACGCCGCGCCGGCACTCTTTTTGTGCCAGTCGTAGATGCGGCCGACAAAGGGGCTGATGAGCTGCACACCCGCGTCGCCACAGGCCACAGCCTGGGCAAAAGCGAACAGCAGCGTCAGGTTGCAGTGGATGCCTTCCTTCTCAAGCACCTGCGCCGCGCATATGCCTTCCCAGGTGGCGGCGACTTTGATGAGCACACGTTTGCGGTTGATGCCGGCGGCGGCGTAGAGATCGATCAAGCGGTGCGCGCGTGCCAGCGTGGCGGCGGTGTCGAAGGTCAGGCGGGCGTCAACTTCGGTGCTGACACGGCCTGGCACGACCTTCAAGATCTCAAGGCCAAAGCGCACCAGCACTTCGTCAACGATGGCCTCCAGCGCTTTGCCTTTGTGTGCGGCCACGGTTTCGGCCAGCAGCGGTGCGTATTCGGGCTGCTGCACGGCCTTGAGGATCAGGCTCGGGTTTGTCGTCGCATCTTGCGGCGCAAACTGCGCCAGCTGTTTGAAGTTGCCGGTATCGGCCACCACGGTGGTGAATTGTTTGAGCTGGTCGAGTTGGTTCATGGCGCGGTGTTCCGAAGTTCAAGCGGGGCAAGCCGCGAAATGGGAATTAGACCGCAGAGCTGCCCTACCGGGTTTCATCGCGGTTTCATCGCGGGTTGATACTGGCCACGGCCATGGCCCCACACGCATGAACGCCATCCTGCAAGACCTGCCCCTGCCCGCACGCCTGGTGCCCTGGCCTGCCGCGCTGCCCACCACGCTGGCGCGCTGCGTGCTGCTGGCGCTGCTGGTGCATGTGTGGCTGCTGCTGCTGCTGGGCAACGCGCCCAGTGGCACGGCGGCACCTGGGCAGGGCGTGGGCGGCGCCATCAACGTGACGCTGCGTGGGCCGGTGAGCGAAGGGGCCAGGGCCGTGCCGATGCCACACCAGCCATCGCAAGCACTCAGCGGCAGCGCAGCCACACCGCGCTGGGGCGGTGCGGTGAGAGAGTCTGAAGCAGCCCCCGCCACCGAGCCAGGCGCGACGCGACTGGGTGAGCCGGCGCTGCGGCCCGCTGAACCAGCGCCAGCCGCTGAGAGCGTGTTACCCGCTGCACCCGCTGCACCCGCTGTACCCGCGCAAGCCCAGGAAGCCCCCCCAGCGACAGCCCCGGTGCAGGAGCGCCAGCTCAGCGCTCCGCCTGCCTTGGCCGACGCGCAAGCGCCGCTGGCGCCAACACCCGCGCCCGTGCAGCCGGTGGCCTTGCCCGCACTGGCCCAGCCCACCGCCGTGGTGGCCGCGTCGCCGGCCGAGCGGCAGTTGGGTTCAGCATTGATGCAGCTTCCCGCCGCCCCCGCTGCGGCGCGGTCGCCACTGCGCCCCAGCAGTGTGGTTGCGCTGCCCGAACTGGCGCTGCCGGCCGCCTTGGCCGATGCGCCCGCACCGCTGCGCCGTTTGAACGCCGCGCCCACGGCCGCGCGCATGGCAGAGCCCGACTTGCCGCGCAGCGTTGAGGCGCCTGTGAGCACGCCGACACCCACGCCCGCATCGGCCCCGCCTTCAATGCCCGCGCCACAGCCCCAAGCGCCGCCCAGCCCAGGTGCTGCCGACGCCGGCTCCCGCGTCGGCCACGACCTGGCCACACCCGCAGCCGCTGCTGCCAGCACGCCGCGCCTGAACCTGCAACTGGCGCGCCCGCGTGGCAGTGAGTTGTCGCGCACCAGCACCGGCGGCGTGTTGCCCGTGCTGCCACGTCCGCCCGAGCGGGACGACAAGCTGGCACGTGACATCGACAAGGCCGGCAAGACCGAGTGCCGCAACGCCTACAGCGCGTTGGGGCCGCTGGCGGTGATTCCTCTGGCGCTGGATGCGGTGCGCAAGGAAGGGGCTTGCAAGTGGTGAGGCGAA
>JANNEX010000216.1:0-4444 GCA_031379155.1 Rubrivivax sp. | reverse complement strand
CACCAGGCGGCCGCGTTCACCGGCCAGGGCGGCAAACTGGTGCAGTACACGCAAGGGTTCGTACACGGGTTCCAGGCCGCGGTTGGCGAAGAACAAGTGTTTGTCCTTGGCAGGTGCGAATGGCAGGTTTGGCGGCATGGCCTCCAGCCCAAACGGGAAAACCAAAACTTCGCCCGCGCCTAGCTCGCGCATGCGCGTGGCCATGACTTGCGAGTCGCTGCTGCACAGCGTGCAGTCGCGCAGCACACGCCGTGTCACGGCACGCAACACCACGCTGTGCTGCGGCGTGTCCAGGATGTCGCTGCCCCAGGCCGAGCCAATGAGCCGCGCCCGCACGCCAAAAAAACGCCGCGCCAACCAGGCCAGCGTGCCGTGTGAGGTCAGGTAGTGCGCGTGCAGCCATGTCGCGTCCACGCCCCCCAGCCAGCGCGCCAGTCGCGGCAGTTGCAGCAACAGGCTGGCGTTGCCGCCAGCCGCACGCGGCTGTGTCATCAAAGCCAGGCGGCGTGTGGCCGGCACACAGGCATCGAAGCCTGGCAAAAAGCCTCGGCTGGAGGCAACCCACAGCTCCAGCCCTGGCGTGGCGGCCAGCGCACGCGCCCACTTCAGCAGGTGCGGGCTGTCACCGTCGCCCCACAGGACATAACGGCTCATGTTGGCGGCATCGCCCAGGCGTCGTAGTCAGCACGCGCACTTGGGTTGGCGTTGAGCCAGGCACGGTCAATCTCGCGTGTGTCGCCCACCACCCGCGCCGGCTGGCCAGAAACGACGGCGAAGTCAGGCACCAGCCCGTCCACATAGCTGAAGGCACGCACGAGCACGCCACGCCCAATGCGGCTGCCTGGCGCCACCACGCTGTGCGGCCCGATGAAGCTGTAGGCGCCGATGTGCGTGGCTGCGCGCACAAAGCCCGCCGGCTGCGCCGCACCCCAGTACGCACGGCCCGCCAGGCGCAGCGCCTGGTGGCTGGAATGCGTGAGCAGCGCGCAGTGCGTGGTGACTTGCACACCTTCGTCCAGCGTGAGGCCCCCTGAGGCATCCAGAAAATTGAAGTGACCGACGTAGACATGGTCGGCCACATTCAACGTGGCCGCGCCTTCGATGTGCGTGTGGCTGCTGATGCGCGTGTGCGCGCGCCAGGTGCCGTCGGCGTTGCGCCAGCCGTAGAGCATGCGTGGCGCAAAAAATTTTCGCCAAAGCGCTGGCAGCCATTCACGCATCAGTTGCACTCCATGGGGCCGTCAGCATAGCTGGGCGCGCAGCAGCCAGGCGGCTTGCCCTGGGTCGTCGGCGTCGGTGACCATGGCCAGTGCCCACTGCCCGTCCACGTGCTTGGCGGCGATGCCTTCGACCTTGGCATGCATGGTCAGCCGCTGCAAACTGCTCAGTTGCCCCGCCGCGCTGACCACACCCACTGCCGTGCCTAAGCAAGCACCGTCGGCCACGGCGTTGGCGCTGTCTTCGGCCACGGCGCTGAAGACCCAGGCGCCAGCGCCCAGCGCCGCGCCGTCGGTGAAGCCCAGGGACACGCCGGCTATGTCGCCCAAATCGAAGGCCTGCACGCGGGTGGGCAGCAGTGCCTTCTTGCGGCCCGCCAGCAGTGCCAGGAAGTCACGCAGCGAAACGCGAATGACGGTATTGCCAGCGCCCGTGGCATGGCCGCGGTTGAGCAGCAACAACTGGCCAGCACACACAAACGCACCTTCAATGTTGATGCTGCCCAGGCGCTGGCGCAGCGGCCCGTACAGCGGCGCCAAATCGACTTCCGGCAAGGGTGACAGCGGCTGGCCATCGGCGCGCAAGGGCAGGCACACCGCGCGATCACGGCCCGGTGCCGAACCCGAGCCCAGGGCCACCAGCAGGGCACTGTCCGGCAAGTGCAGCAGCGATTCGAAGTCGGGCTTGCTGCGCTTGCGCGCGGCTTTGTCGGCGGGCAAAGCACCGGGCAGCAAGCGATGCAGCTTGCCTGGTGAATCGTCGTCTTGGTAGACGGCCAGGTGGAGTTCGTCGTCGCCAATCACATAGGCGCGGCCGTGTACGCACACCAGACCGCTGGCCGCGCTGAAGTGGGCCTGCCCATGCGGGTGCGATGGCGCGTGCAGCGTAAGCTGGCGCAGGCCTTGTGTGCTCAGGGTCTGGGTTTGCATCAGCACCTCAACGGCGACGCGCCAACGAGGCCAGGTCGGCCCACAGAGCCGGGCCCGGCCACAGCACCTGCGACAAGGGCAGCGCGGCATGACGCGCAAACAGCGTCGCCAGCACCAGCACGCTTACCGTGTAGGACAAGGCCGCCGCCGCCGCCCCACCAACCATGCCCCACAGCGGCACCCACCACAGCGACAGCGAAGCATTGAGCAGCAGCGACAAGGCTGCCACGCGCGCCGGCACCTGCGGCCGCCCGGCGTGGTTGGTGAAGTAGGCCGACAGCGCCGAGGCACCGCCAAACAACAGCGCACCCGGCAGCAGCACGGCCAGCGGCAGCAGACTGGCGGCGTAAGCCGGCCCCAAGGCGAGTGGCACGACCAGCCAGGCCAGCAGCCAGAGCAGCGGCGCGGCCAGCAGCAGCGCGGCCAGGCTGAGGTGCACCACACGCAGCGTGGTGGCGGCAGCACGCGCCGCGTCAGGCGTGCCGATGCGCCCGTAGACCGCTTGCGTGAGTGAGCCCGACACGAACCACAGCAATTCGGCCACCACCACGGCAATCGAATAAACACCCGTGGCCGACAGCCCCAGCACACGCTCCACGACAAAGAGGCCGACGCGGTAGTTGAGCAGGCCGATGAGGTTGGTCAGGCCTAGGGTGGCGATGAAGGGCAGCTCGGCGCGCAGCGCTGCAAAGTCAGGCACACCGAATCGCGCGGCACGCCAAAACACCCACAGCAAGGCCAAGGCCACCGCCACTTTGGCCAGCACCCAGGCCAGCAACACCTGTGTTGCGCTGCTCCTGTCGAAGGCCCAGCACAGAGCCAGCAAGATCAACGTTAGGCAGGGCGGCGCCAGCGAGACACGTGCCATCGGCGCCATGCGGCCCTGCCCCAGCCACCAGCCCGCCAGGTTGGGTGAGATCAGCAGCAATGGCGCGGCCAGCGCCAGCAGCCACACGCTGCTGTACGCGGCCGGGCCCCACAGAGCGAGTACGGCCAGCAGCAGCCCTGCCGCCACGCCCAGCCCCAGGCAGGCCAGCACCATGGCCGACACCCATTCACGCGGCTCTTGCGCGTGCTGCGACAGGCGCCGCGCCAAGGCGATGCCAAAGCCCGACAGCAGCGCCAGCAGCACACCTTCCACGCTGGTGAACAGCGCAAACTGGCCCTGCGCCTGCGTGCCAATGCGCGCCGTCAGCATGGTGATGGCCAGCACGGCCAGCACACCTGCGCTGCGCGTGGCCAGGTTGATGAGGGTGCCGCGGGCGACGCTGTCGCTGGCCATGGTTTCTTGGGCCTACTTCTGCAGCGTCAGCCGCACGATGTCACCCCAGCCCAGCCAGCGCGACAGCAGCAGCGCCGGCCGGTTGCGCCACCACGCGCCGTCGCCGGCCACACCTTCGCTCTTCCAAGCCACCACGCGCAAGCCGGCGCGCTGGCTGGCTAACGCCAGAGTGGAGCGGCTGAACATGGTCAGGTGCCAGGGCGGCGTCATCAGGTGCCAGTCTTGCCCGTGTCGTTGCGCGTAGGCGCTGCCCCAATCACCCGTGGTCAGCACCAGGCGGCCACCGGGCTTGAGCACACGCGCGGCTTCTTGCAGCAGCGGCAGCGGGTCGCTGACGTGTTCAATCACATCCCACAGCGTGAGCACGTCAAAGTGGTCGGACGGCAGCGCGGCGGCTTGCAGCGTGCCGGTGAACACGCGCAGGCCCAGGCGCTCACGCGCGTAGGCCGAACTCCAGGCCGACAGCTCAACACCTTGCACCTCGTAATGCGCTTTGGCTTCGGCCAGGAAAAAGCCGGCGGCACAGCCCACGTCGAGCAAACGACCGCTGCGCGCGATGCGCGGCGGCAAGTGGCGCAGCACGGCCAGTTTGCGCCGGGCATGGGCGCGGCGTGCTTGCTCCTGGCCCACGTAGTCGGCAAACACCGCGTCGCTGCCGCCGCTGTAGTAGGCCTGGCCATACAGGGCGTCGAAGTCGATCTGCGCCGGGTCTTGGCCCACGTACAGGCAGCCACAATTTTTGCAGGCCACCATGTCGTAGCCGTCTTTGGTGAATCGCAGCGTGGGCGCGGGCGTGGCGCAGACCACGCAGTCGCGGTAACTCACCTCACGGCCTGAAGCAGCGCCGTGACCACACGGTCCTGGTCGGCATCGCTGAGGTCCGCGCTCATGGGCAAGCTCAGCACACGCGCGGCCAAGCGGCTGCTGACGGGGCAGCATTCGGGGCAGCAGAACTGCGCATAGGCGGGCTGCTGGTTCAGCGGCTTGGGGTAATGCACGGCCGTGGGCACGCCGC
>JANNEX010000203.1:0-7567 GCA_031379155.1 Rubrivivax sp. | reverse complement strand
TGCGCGCCCATGTTCTGGAGCTTGTCTTTGAGCTCAATTTCCTTGGCCACGGAGACACCGTCTTTGGTCACGGTGGGGGCGCCAAAGCTGCGCTCGAGCACAACATTGCGGCCCTTGGGGCCCAGGGTCACCTTGACGGCGTTGGCCAGGATGTTCACACCCTCGACCATGCGTTGGCGCGCTTCCGCGCCGAAGATCACGTCTTTTGCTGCCATGAGATTTCTCTTTCAGTGTTCAGTGAGGGGTGGTGTTACTTCTTCTCGACGACCGCGAACAGGTCTTCTTCTTTCATCACCAGCAGTTCTTCGCCATCGACCTTGACGGTCTGGCCGCTGTACTTGCCGAACAACACGCGGTCGCCGGTTTTGACGTTGGGCACCACGAAGTCGCCCTTGTCATTGCGCTTGCCCGGGCCCACGGCCAGGACTTCGCCCTGGTCAGGCTTTTCGGCGGCGTTGTCGGGGATGACGATGCCGGAAGCGGTCTTGGTTTCGTTCTCAAGGCGCTTGACGATCACACGATCATGCAACGGACGAAGTTTCATGGTTTCTCCTTTGGAGTCTCAGAAAGGCGGGGGTCGCCAACGAAGTCAGCACCCGCTGACATTGTTTGATCGACGGCACGAATGGCAGTTTGCCGATCCGCTTTGCCGACCGTTAGCACTCAACCGAGGCGAGTGCTAGCAAAACGATTATAGGGGTCGTTTTGCACAGTTCAAGATCCTGGCGCGCAGACGGGCGCAGCCGCTACAGGGGCAATGGGCTTGCCCCTGCTTGGTCAAGAACTCTGTGAAGCAGGAACTGGCGTCAGGCGCGGCGGCGGCGCCCGGCATTCAGGGCCACGCACAGCAGGCCCAGGCCGAGCAGGCCGAATGACGCCGGTTCTGGCACCGCGCTGACGCCAATCTCCAGGCGCTCGATGCTGAAGTTGCCGCCCGAAAAGAAAATGCCACCGGGTCCGCAGGCGTAGTTCTGGCAGTCGTCGGCGTAGAGCAAGGAAAAATTCCCCGTGCCGCTGCCCAGCACGCTGGCCGAAGCGGGCAGCGTGTTGACGCCGCTGATGAAGTCCGTGGCGCCGGCAAAGTTGATGGTCAGCGACTCGGTGCGATTGGTGATGCCGACATAACCGTCGACATCAAAGTCCACCGCCAAAGAGTCGGGCGCACCGTTGACCAGGGTCACGGTGGTCGGGTGATCCGGCACAAACTCATCAGTGAAATTGACGTAGGGAACGCCGTTCAAAACCAAAAAGGGATTCAAGAAATTGACGCCGCCCGAAAAGACACCTCCCACGCCGACCGTGGCCGTGTCGTAGCTGAAGCCAACCCTCACCGACTGGCCCACAAAACTTTGCCCAGTGATGGTGCCGCCTGTGGTGACGGTGCCGTACAGGCTGACATTGACCAACACGGCCTGCGCTGGCGCGTGGGCCAGCAAGCCAAGCACGACGCCGCCAAGGGCGAATATTTGCATGGGAAGGCGCATTTGAAATCCTTCTGTCGTGATTGGGCGCAAGCCACTGGGGCGTATACGGTCCCGGACAAACACAGAGCCAAACAAGCTGTCGCTGTTGGAGTTACGAAAGGTGTCGGTGCGGCCTTTCGTCCCACATGCCGGGATTGGCCGGCCATGCAAGCGCCAGCCAGTCCTTTTTTGCCCGGATCAGTCCACCGCACCCAGCGCTGGGTGCCCTTGCGCGCGCCAGCGCAGCATGCCGCCGGCCAGGTTGGCCACTTGAGCAAAGCCGGCCTTGGCCAGCAGCACACAGGCCTGGCCCGAGCGGGTGCCCGAGCGGCATACGGCCACCACGGGCCGGTTTGCATCCAGATTGGCACAGCGCTGTGCCAAGCTGGCCAGCGGCATCAGCCTGGCACCCTGGATGTGGCCCAGCGCGCCGTCAAATTCCGCCGCCTCGCGCACATCCACCACCTGCACCTGGGGCAGGCGCTCCAGCAGCGCCAGCGGCTCAATCTGCCAGATGCCACCAAAGGTGAAAGTTAGCGGTGCCCAGGCGGGGTCGGCGCCGCGATAGCCGCTGCTGCCACCACTGCCGCTGTCAGGCTGGCCGCAGCGCAGGTTGGCGGGCACCGCCATGTCGATGAGCTTGGGATGGGGCAGGCCCAGCTGGTCCATGTAGCCGGCAAAGTCTTGGGCGTTGGCGTCGCCACCCAGGCGCGGATTGAAGCGGCTTTCTTCGGCCACGCTGGTTGCCGTCAAGCCGCGATAGTCGTGGCCGGGGTAGAGCAGACATTGGGCGGGCAGCGTCAGGATTTGCCCCCGCACCGAGACAAACAACTGCGCCGCGCTGCCACCCTGGAAGTCGGTGCGGCCGCAGCCGCGGATGAGCAGCGCATCACCCGTGAAAGCCAAGCTTTCATCGTCCAGCACATAGGTCAGGCAGCCGCCGGTATGGCCCGGCGTGGCGCGCGCTTGCAGGTGGCGTCGGCCAAAGCCGATGCGCTCGCCATGTTGGATGGGCAGGTCAAGACCCGTGGCGCCAGCGGCGGCTGACAGGCCGATGCGGCTGCCGCAGCGCTGCTGGTGCAACCAGGCGGCGCTGACGTGGTCGGCGTGCACATGGGTGTCCAGCGTGGCCACCAGGCGCAGATCCAGCTCACGCAGCAGGGCGGCGTCGCGGCGTGCCTGTTCAAACACCGGGTCAATCAGCAGCGCCTCACCGCTGTCGCCCAGCAGGTAGGTGTAGGTCGACGAGGTCAGATCGAAGAGTTGCCTGAAGATGAACATGGCTAACTTACCAAGAGGTTGTAATGGGTCAGGCTGGCGGTTGGGTGCGGGATGGTGTCGGGGCGTCTTGCATACGGCCTTTGGTGTTTCAAAGCGGGCCCAGCTTGCCACAACGGCGCGGCCGCTGGCGACTGGCTACGATGCGGCTTGCTCGCCGAGCAAAGGAGTTGCCGTGAAGCTGGTTGTTTTCACCCGCAGGGCTTGCCGCTGGGCCTTGGCCTGGACCCTGGCTTTGGCGTCAGCGGCGGCGTCAGTGGCCGCGTCAGTGGCCACAGCCGCCGCCGAACCGCCCGCGCCAACGATGCCGCTGTTCGACGCCCATTTGCACTACAGCCACGACGCCTGGCAGCAGTTGCCACCCAAACAGGCCGTGGCCCTGATGCGCCAGGCCGGCCTCAAACGCGCCATGGTTTCCAGCAGCAGCGACGAAGGCACGCAAATGCTCTACGCCGAAGCGCCCGACCTGGTGCTGCCCGTGCTGCGCCCCTACCGCACCCGCGGTGAAATTGGCAGCTGGATGCACGACAGCAGCATCGTCACGCACCTGCAAACCCGCCTGGCCAAGTACCGCTATGTGGCGATTGGTGAGTACCACATCTACGGCGCCGACGCTGACCTGCCGGTGATGCGCCGCGTCGTGCAACTGGCGCGCCAGCACAAGCTGTTCTTGCATTCGCATTCCGATGCGGATGCGATAGAGCGCCAGTTCAGACAAGACCCCGGCGCGCGCATCCTGTGGGCGCATTCAGGTTTCGAAGCGCCCGACAAGGTGCGCGAGATGCTGCGCAAACACAAGAACCTGTGGTGCGACCTGGCCTTTCGCAGCGACCACGCCAGCGGCGCCAAGGTTGACCCTGCGTGGCGTGCCGCTTTCCTCGAGTTCCCTGAGCGCTTTTTGCTGGGCACCGACACCTTCACGCCTGAGCGCTGGTACTACGTGGGCGAACACGCCAAGTGGGCGCGCCAGTGGCTGGCCGATCTGCCGCCCGAAGTGGCGCAGCGCCTGGCCTGGCAAAACGGCGAGACGCTGTTCACGCCCTTGCTGGCGCGCGGCGCTTCGAAGTGAAAGCACGGCTGTTTGCTGTTTTGTTGGCCGCGCTGTTTGGCTGTGTCGCCAGCGCCTGGGCTGACTGCCCACCACCTCAGCCGGGAGAGCAGGCGCTGCAAGGCACCGCCGTGCAAGCCCGTTGGCAGGCCGATCCTGCAACCATTGTGGTGGGACAGCCCTTTGCGCTGCGTGTCACGCTGTGCCCCGCCGACGCACAACTGCTGCGTGTGGACGCGCGCATGCCCGAACACAAACACGGCATGAACTACCGGCCCAGCGTCACCGCGCTGGGCGCCGGGCAGTGGCAGGTGCAGGGCCTGCTGTGGCACATGCGCGGCCGCTGGGAGCTGAGCCTGGACGTCAAAGTCAGTGGCAGTGAGGAACGGCTTGTGCAGTCGCTCAAGCTGCCGTGAAGCTGCCGTGAAGCTGCCGTGAAACGTGCGGCCGCCAGTCTGCTGCTGGCTTCAGTCGGCCTGTTGCTGGCCACTGCCAGCCTGGCCGCGCTGGGCCAGACGCTGCTGGACTTTTCTGCCACCGAGCAGCAGTTGATCGCCTCGCATGGGCCCTGGCCCGCGAAGCCGCAGCCTGACTTGTCCAACCGTGTCGAAGGCAGGCGGGCTGCGCAGGATTTTGGCCACCAGCTTTTTGCCAGCCCGGCGCTGTCGGCCACAGGGCTGCTGTCATGTGCGACCTGCCACCAGCCAGCGCGGGCCTTTCAAGATGGGCAGAGCACGGCACTCAGCGCCAAAGGTGCGCACAGCGGTACACGCAACACGCCCACCTTACTGGACAGCGCCAGCCACCGCTGGTGGGGATGGGACGGCGCCCACGATTCCTTGTGGGCAGCCAGCCTGGTGCCTTTGCTGAACACGCGCGAGATGGGCCACACGGTGGCCAGCCTGGCTGCTGCGGTGCGCAGCCACGCCGCCTTGCGCAGCGGCTACCGCCAAGCCTTCCAGCGCGCGCCGCCACAGGACGATCAAACGCTGGTGGTTGACCTTGCCAAAGCGCTGGCGGCCTACCAGGCGACCCTGGTGTCGCCGCGCACGGCCTTCGATCAATTTCGTGATGCCCTGCTGCGCGGCGATGTGCGCGCCGCAGCCCGCTACCCACTGGCGGCGCAGCGCGGCCTGCGTTTGTTCGTGGGCGTTGGCCGCTGCAATCTGTGCCATGCCGGGCCGAGTTTTACCAACGGCGAATTTGCCGACATTGGCGTGCCCTTCTTCGTGCCCGGTGGCGTGGACCCGGGCCGTCATGGTGGCTTGCAGCAATTGCTGGCCAGCAGCATGAATCGCCTTGGCCGCTACAACGATGCGGGCAGTGCCGACCCACGCGTCGTGGCCACCCAACACGTCATCATGGAGCCGCGTCACTTCGGCGAATTCAAGGTGCCGGGTTTGCGCACACTCACCCGCACCGCGCCCTACATGCACAACGGCAGCCTGGCCACGCTGCAAGACGTGGTGCGCCACTACAGCGATCTGAATGAAGACCGGCTGCACGCCGACGGCGAACGCATCCTGCGCCGACTGAACCTGACTCAGCAGCAGCAGGCTGACCTGGTGGCTTTTCTGCGCAGCCTCAGCCGCTGAGCGCGATGGGCTCACCCTCAACCCACACCTGCTGCAACTGAAGCTGCGAATCGAGCACCACCATGTCGGCCCAGCCGCCGGCTTGCAACTGCCCACGGTCATCCAGGCCCAGATGCTGTGCCGCAATCGTGGATGTGCGCCGTGAAGCTTCGGACAGCGGCAGGCCAATCAGCACAAGATTGCGCAGCGCCTGGTCCATGGTCAACGTGCTGCCCGCCAGCGTGCCGTCGGCCAGACGCACGGCGCCCAGGCATTTGGTGACGGTGTGCTGTCCCAGGCGATAGTCGCCGTCGGGCATGCCGGCGGCCGAGGTCGAGTCGGTGACGCAGTAGAGGCCGGGAATGGCGCGCAGGGCCACGCGAATGGCGCCAGGGTGCACGTGCAGCAAGTCCGGGATGATCTCGGCGCGCTGGGCGTGCGCCAGCGCCGCGCCGGCCATGCCTGGCTCGCGGTGGTGCAGGCCGGTCATGGCATTGAAGAGGTGCGTGAAGCCGCTGGCGCCGGCTTGCAGCGCGGCCACGCCGTCTTCATAACTGCCGGCTGAGTGGCCTATCTGCACGACAAAGCCCTGCGCGCGCAGGGCCACGATGAGCGCCAGGTGGCCTGGCAATTCGGGCGCAATGGTGATCAGCTTGATGGGCGCCAGCGCATGCAGGGCCAGCACCTCTTGCAGCGTGGCGGTGCAGGCAAAGTCGGGCTGCGCGCCCAGGCGGCCGGGGTTGATGTAGGGCCCTTCCAGGTGCACGCCCAGCACGCGCGCGCCGCCGCTTTTGCGCTGCGCGATGGCGGGCGCCAATGCGCGCAGCGCAGCTTCAATCTCGGCGTGGGGCGCGGTCATGGTGGTGGCCAACAGCGATGTCGTGCCGTGCCTGGCATGCACACGTGCGATGGCTTGCACGGCGTCGCCCGCAGCCATGGTGTCGTGGCCACCGCCGCCGTGCACGTGCAGGTCTATGAAGCCAGGAAGCACGATGGGCTCGGTGCTGGCCAGCACCTGGGTCTCGTTGGCGGCTTCACCCTCCACGCTGACGATGCGGCCCTGCGCGTGCCGCATCTGGCCGCGCACAAAGCCCGCAGGCGTGAGCATGTGGCCAGACAAAGTGTGGCCAGGTGCTGCCACGCTCAGTGCCCCTCGGGCTGCGCGTTGTCTTCGGTGGGCGTGTCGGCCGGCAGGTGGAACTTCTCACTGGCCCAGGCACCCAGGTCAGCATTGCGGCAGCGCTGGCTGCAAAAGGGCCGCCAGGGGTTGGACGGTGCGTACAGCGCGCTCTGTTTGCAGGTGGGGCAGGGCACCTGGCGTGGCCTGTGGGGCGTGCTCACGTCACACCGTCAGGCGCACAGGCTGAGCTCAAACGCCGCGTCGGTGCCGGCATTGCGCAGGCGCCTTTCGGCGTCGGGTTTCATGAAGCGCACCGACACCATCAGGCGGTGGCCGGTGATTTCTGGCACCAGGCCTAACGCCGAGTCGACGCGCACCCGCAGCAGCTGGAAGACCTTGTTTTGATGGCCATTGGGTGCGTTTTGCAGGCTCTGCTGGTACTGGCCGCCGACGGCCACCACACGCTGTGGTGTGCCGCTGTCGCGCAGCAGGCCCAGCAGCACTTGCAGGGCCTGCGCCAGCGGCGTCAGCGTGGCCATCCAGCCTTGCAGGTCGGCGCGCCGGCTCTCAGGCGCGTGCTGCTGCCAGGCGTAGTAGGCCGGCAGATCAAACTCGCAGGTGCCGCCAGGGATGTTGATGCGGCTGCGTATGCTCATCAGCCAGTCGTTGCTGGCCAGCACCTGGCCGGCCTTGCCTTGCAGCGCATTCAGGCCGGAAAAAGCGGCGTCAATGCGGCTCGTGACGGCGTCGAGTGCGGCTTCAGAAATGCCGGGGTGGCCGCGGTAGCTTTGCAGTTGGCTGCGGTGGCGTTCCAGCTCTTTGAGCAAGTCGCTCTTGAGGTCGGCGCGCGAGGCCACGTCCATGATTTCGAAGATGGTGGCCAGCGCAAAGTGGTGGTCCACCGGCGCGTCACGCGACACCAGTTGGCCCAGACGGTCGAACAGGTGTTCGAGCCGCAGCATGGTGCGTATGCCTTCGTTGAATGGGTACTCGTAAAGGACCAAAGTGGGCTCACTGGACGTGGCCGGATTGTTCCACAGCCATCTGCGCTGCCCACAGCCGCCACAGGGTCTGCACTTCAAGC
>JANNEX010000139.1:0-7510 GCA_031379155.1 Rubrivivax sp. | reverse complement strand
GACAGGTCGATGATGCCGAACAGGGTCACCGACGATTGGGCCGAAGCCACGCCCGCAAACGCGGTCAGCGCTGCCAGGGCGAGCAGGGTTTTTTTCATTGCAACTATCTCCTAGGTTGAACATGTGGTCCGGATCGGGGAGGTCACCCGGCGAGGGGCTGATCAGGCCAACCTCCGTTTCGGAAGTTGCCCGTATTGCACCAGACGGTTAACGCCATGGCCATTGCTTGGCCCTGAAAAGCTGCTGGCCTGTTGTCTGCCAACAACGCGAGTGGAAGGCGCGCAAGCACACGACTCGCTTGCGCTAATCTGGTGCCTCATGGATTACCCCGGTCAATGGCTGGCCAGCCTGGACAACGCTTTGCGCACCGTGGCCGGTGCCGTTCACGCAGCACGCCCCAACCCCGCAGGCGCCGCCCGCTCTGAGGGTCTGGACCCAGCCCAGCGCCGCCTGTCGGGCGCGCTGATGCGCGTCAACCACGTGGGCGAAGTCTGCGCGCAGGCGCTGTACCAGGCGCAGGCGCTGACTGCCCGCACGGATGTTTTGCGCCAGCGCATGCAACACGCGGCGCGCGAGGAAACCGACCATCTGGCCTGGACGCGCCAGCGTCTGGATGAACTGGGCGACAGACCCAGTTTGCTCAACCCGCTGTGGTATGCCGGGGCCTTTGGCATGGGCCTGCTGGCCGGCCGTTTGGGCGACCGTGTCAGCCTGGGTTTCGTGATCGAGACTGAACGCCAGGTAGAACAGCATCTGGCAGGGCATATGGACCGACTGCCCGTGCAGGACCAGCGTTCACGGGCCATCGTCAGCGCCATGCAGCACGACGAAGCGCGCCATGCCGATGAGGCCAGTGCTGCCGGTGGCGTGGCCTTGCCCGCGCCAGTGGCTGCGGTGATGCGCGCTGCGGCACGGGTCATGACGCGCGTCGCGCACCGCATCTAGAGCCAGCGTCTGAACATCACGCGCCGGCGTCAAGCAGCTCAAAACTGGTGGTGATTTCAGCCGTCTTGGCCAGCATGATGCTGGCCGAACAATAGTGCTGGTGTGACAGTGCGATGGCGCGCTCAACCGCCGCCGCCGCCAAGCCCTTGCCGCTGACCACAAAGTGCATCTGTATGTGCGTGAACACCTTGGGGTCTTGCTCGGCGCGCTGCGCCGTCACTTTCACCTGGCAGCCCGTGACGGCGTGGCGGCCACGTTTGAGGATCAACACCACGTCGTAAGCCGTGCAGCCGCCAGTGCCGGCCAGCACCGTTTCCATGGGTCGAGGCGCCAGGTTTCGGCCGCCGCCATCGGGTGCGCCGTCCATGGTCAGGAAGTGGCCGCTGCCGGTTTCTGCGACAAAGCCCATGCCGGTGCCTGGCATCCAATTGATGGTGCATTCCATGTGCTATTCGCCCTGTGTTTGTGCGCGCTGGCCGCGCGGGTTTGGGGATTGGAGTGTGCTCACTACGGACAGCCTTAAATTCGCATATTGCACCGCAACATTGCAGTGTTAGACTGACTTCAAGCAAGCCGTTGGATGAAGGTTGAAGACGGCCTGCAGCGATTGTCTCCTCCACCTCCTCATTGGTGGATTCGGCCCGGGGCTCACAAGGCTCCGGGCTTTTTTCATGCCCTTTCACAGGCATTTCACAGGCCATTCACGGCCCTGAACAAGCGCTGCCCTGCCTTATCATCCGCCCCCCGCCTGACCGGCCCCCTGTTGCGCACCGCCCGATGCCCGCTGGCCGCACGACCCAAGCCCCCACCGCAGCGTCCGAGCCAGCCTGCCGGCCTGTTTCGCCGCAGGGTCTGCGCATCGCGGCGCATTACCTCAAGCGCATCCTCACCGCACGGGTCTATGACGTGGCGCGTGAAACTGCGCTCGATCCCGCGCGCAGCCTCAGCCGCCGCCTGGGCAACAGCGTGCTACTCAAGCGCGAAGATCAGCAGCCGGTGTTCAGCTTCAAGCTGCGCGGCGCCTACAACAAGATGGCCCATCTCGATGCAGCGGCGTTGGCTGCGGGCGTGATCTGCGCCTCGGCCGGCAACCACGCGCAAGGCGTGGCGCTGTCGGCCAAGAAGCTGGGTTGCCGCGCTGTGGTGGTCATGCCGGTGACCACGCCCAAGCTCAAGATCGACGCCGTGCAAGCCCTGGGCGCTGAGGTGGTGCTGCACGGTGACAGCTACACCGACGCCTACCACCACGCCGTGCAGCTGCAAGCCAGCGCGGGCATGACCTTTGTTCACCCCTTCGACGACCCCGACGTGATTGCCGGCCAAGGCACCGTGGCCATGGAAATCCTGCGCCAGCACCAGGGCCCCATCGACGCCGTGTTTGTGGCCATCGGCGGTGGCGGTTTGATCTCGGGCGTGGCCGCCTACATCAAGGCCGTGCGGCCTGAGGTGCGCGTGATTGGCGTGCAGACCGCTGACTCCGACGCCATGCTGCGTTCGGTGCGCGCGGGTAAACGTGTCGCGCTGCAAGACGTGGGTCTCTTCTCTGACGGCACGGCGGTCAAGCTGGTGGGCAAAGAGACCTTTCGCGTGGCGCGCGCGCTGGTCGACGACTATGTGGTGGTCGACACCGACGCGGTCTGCGCGGCCATCAAGGACGTGTTCTTGGACACGCGCAGCATCCTCGAGCCTGCAGGCGCCTTGGGCCTGGCCGGCATGAAGCAATACGCGGAGCAGCACAAGCTCAAGGGCAAGACGCTGGTGGCCATCACCTGCGGCGCCAACATGAACTTTGACCGCCTGCGCTTCGTGGCCGAGCGGGCCGAGTTTGGCGAGCAGCGTGAAGCGCTGTTTGCCGTCACCATCCCCGAAGAGCGCGGCTCCTTCAAGCGCTTTTGCGAAACCATAGGCCCGCGTTCGGTGACCGAGTTCAACTACCGCATCTCGCACCCGCAAGTGGCGCATGTCTTTGTCGGCCTGGCGATTGCGCGGCGCGAAGAGGCTGAACGCATCGCGCGCCAGTTCAGCAAACAAGGGTTTGCCAACCTCAACCTGACTGACGACGAATTGGCCAAAGAACATGTGCGCCACATGGTGGGCGGGCGCAGTGAACTGGCGCAGCAAGAGCGCCTGTTTCGCTTTGAGTTTCCTGAACGGCCCGGTGCGCTGATGCGCTTTTTGGACGCGCTGCATCCGGGCTGGAACATCAGCCTCTTTCACTACCGCAACCAAGGCGCCGACTACGGCCGCATCCTGGTGGGTGTGCAGGTGCCGGCGGGTGATGAGCCGGCCTTCGATGCCTTCTTGCGCAGCCTGGCTTACCCGTTTATTGAAGAGACGCGCAATCCCGTGGTCGAACTCTTTCTGCGCTGAAACGCCTCGCTACACTTCAAGCCCATGTCAAACAGCCGTTCCCTGGTCACGCCCACCTCGAGCCCGCTGCTTGAAAAAGCGCTGCGCGAAAAGCTGCAACGCCGCAATGAGATGGGTGGCAGCCTGGGTGAACTTGAGCCACTGGCCATTCGGCTGGGCTTGATGCAAAACACGCTCAAGCCTGTGCTGCGTGACCCGCAACTGCTGCTCTTCGCCGCCGACCATGGCCTGGCGGTGGACGGCATCACTGACGCCACGGCCAGGGCCACCCACGAGACCGTGCACCTGCTGCTCAGCAACCAGTTGCCGCTGACCGTGTTTGCGCGTTCGCAGCAGCTTGAAGTGACGGTGGTGGACTGCGGCATGGCGCAAAACATGCCGCCGCATGACCGCCTGATGATGCGCAAGATCGCGCACGCCACGCGCAACACACGTTCCAGTCTGGCCATGACCCTGGACCAGGCGCACGCCGGCATGCGCGCGGGCATGGAGATTGGCGACAAGCTCAAGGGCAATGTCACCGTGCTGGCCGGTGTCGGTGTGGGTTCGCACGAAAGCGCCGCTCTGGTGCTGGCGCGCCTGACCGACAGCGCGGTGCGTGACCTGGTGCAGACCGGCCCGCACATGGACGCCGAGTACCTGGCGCGCGTGATGATGGTGCTCAACGCCGCGCAGGCGCGCCACCGCGAGGTCGCCGAACCCATCGAGGTGCTGGCCGCCTTTGGCGGTTTTGACGTGGCCGTGATGGTGGGCGTGATCCTGATGGCGGCCAGCAAGCGCCACCTGCTCATGATCGACGGCATGCCGGCCTGCGCCGCGCTGATGCTGGCCGCACGCATTGCGCAGCCCGTCACCGACTACTGCGTGTTCTGCCGCAGCCACAGCCACCGTGGGCTGGACCAGGCGCTGAACCTCTTTCGTGCTTCAGCGCTGATGGAGTTGGGCATGCAAAGCACCGACGGCACTGGCGCCACGCTGGCCTGGCCCTTGCTCAAGAGCGCGGCGGCCTTGCTCACCGAAGTGGCTGACGGTGAAGACCCCGGGCCTTCGCGGCCCGGCGTCTTGCCCGAGCCCTTTGTCGAAGTCAAGTCCGAGACCTCGCCATTCGGGCCGGCGCTGTACTGAACCGTCCGCCAAACTGCCGCCACATTGCGGCGCTATTTCATCTGACTCAATTCGCGCTGGCCACGGTGCGTGCGGGCGGGCACGCCTGGGTCTGCCGGCACAGGCATGGCGGTGGGCTGCGGCGGCAAGCGCGCTGCGAACGGCAGCACCGGCAGTGCGCCGGGTGCGTTGGGCATCTGGGCGCCAGGCATAGCTGAGTTAGGCAAAACGTTGGGCAACGTGCCGGTGTTGGCCGCCGTGGGCGGAGCCAGTTTCAGCGCCACCAGCGCGGGCCCATCACGGGGCCCCAACGATGCGCCGCGTGCGTTCACGGCTTGCAGCACCTGGCTGCCTTCAACCACACTGCCGACACGAAAGGCCTTGGCGGGTTTGCCGTCAACCGCAATCAGTGCCAGGCCTTCGCGCGCGGCCTGGGGTGAGCGTGGGCTGACGACACCCACCAGACTGAAGCGCGCATCGGCGGCGGGCTCGGGGGCCGCTGCTGCGGCCAGGGCCACAGGGTCGGCCCCCAGCACACGCGTGATGTCGCCGCGCAAGGCCGCACTGGCGTCCACCACCGGCGCAGGTGTGGCCAATTGCGGTGACTTGACCAGCAGCTTCAAGGCCCAGAACAGGCCGCTGCCGGCCACCGCAGCCCACACGACAAAGGTAAACCAGCGCGACAGGTGGTGTGACGACATGGGCGAAGACATGTGCAGATTATGATTCAAGCACCCTCTGAAGCCGGGCCCCCGCCGGCCCGCTGCCGCCGCCATGAATGCTTACTTTTCCCGCCGCCGCACGCGGCGTGCTGCCGGCTTCACGCTGATCGAGCTGCTGGTGGTGCTGGTCATCATTGGCGTGCTGGGCGCGCTCATCGTGCCCAACCTGTTTTCCAGCCTGGACGACGCCCGTGTCACGGCCGCGCGCACCGACATCAACACGATGACGCAGGCCCTCAAACGCTACAAACTGGACAACCAGCGCTACCCCAGTTCAGAGCAAGGCCTGGACGCGCTGGTGCGCAAGCCCACCGCCGGCCTGGTGCCGCCGAACTGGAAGCCCTATCTCGACAAACTGCCGGCCGACCCCTGGGGCCGTGCCTACCAGTACCTGAGCCCGGGCGTGCGTGGCGAGATCGACGTGTTCAGCTTTGGCGCCGACGGCGAAGCGGGTGGCGAAGGCAAGAATGCCGACATCGGCTCCTGGCAGTAGCGCACGCGCCGTGCACGCGCGTGCCGGCCATCGACACAGCGCCGGCTTCACGCTGATCGAACTGCTCATCGTCATCGCCATCATCGCGTTGGGTGTGGCGCTGGTGTCGGTGGCCTTGCCCGACGCTGACGCGGCGCGCCTGGACGAAGAGGGTGAACGCCTGAGCGCGCTGCTGGAGATGGCGCGCGCCGAATCGCGGGTCAGCGGCGCGCCGGTGGTCTGGGTGCCGCAAAGCGGCAACGACGCCGTCAAAGACAACCACGGCGCGCCGGTGCACTTTCGCTTTGTCGGCCTGGCCGACAAGAGCGCGCCCACGCGCTGGCTGGACGCGCGCATCAGCGCCACCATCGTGGGCGCGCGCAGCGTCGTGCTGGGGCCGTCGGCCATTTTGCCGGCGCAGCGCATCGTGCTCGCGCTGGAGGGCCGGCGGCTGGAACTGGTCAGCGACGGGCTGGGGCCGTTTGCAGTCGCCACGGCCCCCGTTGCTGCGGCCGTGCCCTGATGCTCTGATGCGCTGATGCTTTGATGCGCTCTCGCCCACGCCCTCGCGCACGCGCTCGCCATGAACAAGGCTTCACCCTGCTGGAAGTGCTGGTGGCCCTGGCCGTGACCGCCATCGCGCTGGCCGCCGGCCTGCGCGCCGCTGGCGTGCTGGTGGACAACGCGCAGCGCCTGTCCGATGTGGTGGCGGCGCAGTGGTGCGCCGAAAACGCGCTGACCGAACTGCGTTTGCAGCGCGGCTTTCCGGGCGTGGGCGACAGCGACTTCACTTGCGAACAGCTCGGTGTCAGCTACAAAGGAAAGTTAGTCACGCGGCCCACGCCCAACCCCAGCTTTCGCCGCGTTGACGCCGTGCTCAGCAGTGAAGACGGCCTGCCGCTCATCACCCTGTCCACCGTGCTGGGGCGCCAATGAGCAATCGCATGCCCAAGGCGCAGCGTGGTTTCACGCTGGTCGAAGTGCTGGTGGCACTGGTCATCATGGCTATCCTGGCCGGTTTTGCCTGGCAGGGACTGGACGCCGTGCTGCGTGCGCGCCAGGCCAGCCGCGAGGTGGTGGACCGTGCCACCCGCCTGGCCACTGTGCTGATGCAATGGGAGCAGGACTTGCAGGCCGTGCACGACACCATCGTGGTGCCACCGATAGGCTTTGACGGCCAGTCGCTGCGCCTGACACGGCGCGTGGATGGCGGCGTAGCCCTGGTGGTGTGGGCCGTGCGTGGCGGTGTCTGGCAGCGCTGGGCCGGGCCGGCCACGCAGCGTGTGGCGGTGTTGCAGCAGGCCTGGCTGGCCAGCCAGCAATTCATGGGCAACGAGCCCGGGCAGTTGACAGTGGCTGAAGGCGCCAGTGAGTGGCAGATCTACTTTCACCGAGGCAATGAGTGGAGCAACGCGCAGTCCACCGGCAACGTGGCTGCTGCGCCTGCCGCGCCCGCCCCGGCGTCCAGCGCACCGCGGGTGGTGAATTCAGACCTCCCGGTGGCCGTGCGCCTGGTCGTCACCTTGGGCGGAAAAAAGCTCACGCGTGACATCGCTTTGGGGCCCACCGGTTCATGAAGGCTAACGGCGTAAATGGGCGGCAGAAGGGCGTTGCGTTGCTGCTGGCCATGATCATCGTCGCGCTGGTGGCCACCGCCGCTGCCGGCATGGTCTGGCAACAGACCCGTGCCGTCAGCATCGAAGCCGCAGAACGCGCGCGTGCCCAGGGCGCCTGGATACTCAACGGCGCGCTGGATTGGGCGCGCCTCATCCTGCGCGAAGACCTGCGTGCCAACCAGCAGCGCAACGCGCCTTACGACTCGCTGGACGAGCCCTGGGCGCAGCCGCTGGCCGAGGCGCGTCTGTCGTCCTTTTTGGCCGCTGACCGCGACAACAAC
>JANNEX010000132.1:0-3456 GCA_031379155.1 Rubrivivax sp. | reverse complement strand
AACGTGCGCGTCAACACGCGCCATGTCGAGAAGGCCTTCTTCCGCAGTGCGCACCTGCGCAGCCCGGGCCGCATCGAGAACACCTTCGCCAACGAGAGCTTCATCGACGAACTGGCCTTTGCTGCCCAGGCCGACCCGGCCGAGTACCGGCTGCGCGTGATGAAAGACCCGCGTGGTGTGGCGGTGATCCAGAAGGCGATGGCACGCGCGAAGTGGCAGCCGCGTGCGGGCATCAATGCGGCCGGCTCCGACGGCGACATCGCGCGTGGCCGCGGCATCAGCTACCTGCGCTACAGCAACAACAACACCTATGTCGCGGCGGTGGCCGAAGTGGCGGTGAACCGCAAGACCGGCGAAATCAAGGTCGAACGTGTCTGCGTCGCCCACGACTGCGGCCTGGTCGTCAACCCCGACGGCACGATCAATCAGATCGAAGGCGGCACGATCCAGACCGTCAGCCGCACGCTGATGGAGGCCGTGCGATGGGACAGGCGCGAAGTGCTGTCACGCGACTGGGTGAGCTATCCCATCATCCACCACGACCAGGTGCCGCGTGTCGAGGTGGACTTGATCGACCGCCCCGAGCTGCCCACCTTCGCCGCAGGTGAACCGACCCCGTGCGCCATTCCGGCGGCCATCGGCAACGCGGTGTTTGACGCCACCGGCGCGCGCCTGCGCGAGGTTCCCTTCACGCCCGATCGGGTGAAGGCAGCCTTGCGTCGCCCTTTGGGCGCCTGAGCCGGCCGCGATGGGTGCGGTGCATGCGCTGAGCAGGCCACCGGCTCTTCCCATGCTGCTGCTCGCGCGCAACGCGACGCTGGAGGGAATGACCGAGGTTCGCTGCAAGGGGAGCAGGCAGGCCCATCCCGATCTCATTTCGAGCCGGCTCCACGTCATGACCGATCCGGTGGCTGCCGTAGCGCCGCACATCAGATCGGCTTCGCCCACTCTGCCTCAACGTGACGCGCGAGCCGTTGATGATGCAGTTCCATCTGTCAACGATGTGCCGAGGAGAAACTATGGTCATTGCCGTGCCCTTCGCCTCCGATGGTCCCCGATAGACCCCGAAGCCCCAAAACTAGCGCCCCTCACTCCCACTCAATCGTCGCCGGCGGCTTGCTGCTCACGTCATAGGCCACGCGGTTGATGCCACGCACTTCGTTGATGATGCGCGAGCTCACCTTCTTCAGCAGCGCGTACGGCAGCTCGGCCCAGTCCGCCGTCATGAAGTCGCTAGTGACCACGGCGCGCAGGGCCACCACGTAGTCGTAGGTACGGCCGTCGCCCATCACGCCCACGCTCTTGACGGGCAGGAAGACGGCGAAGGCCTGGCTGGTCAGCTCGTACCAGTTCTTGCCGCTAGCCTCGTCTCTGAAAGCGCGCAGCTCGTCGATGAAGATGGCGTCGGCGCGACGCAGCAAGTCGGCGTAGTCGGCCTTGATTTCGCCCAGGATGCGCACGCCCAGGCCGGGGCCTGGGAAGGGGTGGCGGTAGACCATGTCGGGCGGCAAACCTAACGCCACGCCGAGTTCCCGTACTTCGTCTTTGAAGAGGTCGCGCAGCGGCTCCAGCAGCTTCAGACCCAGCGTCTCGGGCAGGCCGCCCACGTTGTGGTGGCTTTTGATGATGGTGGCTTTTTTGCTCTTGGCCGCACCTGACTCAATCACGTCGGGATAGATCGTGCCCTGCGCCAGCCAGGTGGCGTTGTTGAGTTTTTTGGCTTCGCGCTGGAAGACTTCAACAAACTCGCGGCCAATGATCTTGCGTTTGGCTTCGGGGTCACTCACACCTTGCAGCGCGCCCAGGAACTGCGCGCTGGCGTCCACGTGCACCACCTTGGCATGCAGGCGGCCAACGAACATGTCCATCACCATCTGGCCTTCGTTCAGGCGCAGCAGGCCGTGGTCCACGAACACGCAGGTTAGCTGCTCGCCAATGGCACGGTGGATGAGGGCGGCGGCGACGCTGGAATCGACGCCGCCCGACAGCCCCAGGATGACTTCTTCGTTGCCGACTTGTTCGCGGATGCGCGCCACCGCTTCGTCGATGTGGCCACGCATGACCCAGTCGCCGCGTGCGCCGCACACACCCAGCACAAAACGCTCGAGCAGCGCCCTGCCCTGCACGGTGTGCGTGACTTCAGGGTGGAACTGCACGCCGTAGTAGCCACGGCTTTCGTCGGCAAAGCCGGCGATGGGGCAACTGGGCGTGCTGGCCATGATCTTAAAACCCGGTGGCAGCGCGGTGACTTTGTCGCCGTGGCTCATCCAGACTTTAAGCATGCCGTGGCCTTCGCTGGTGGCAAAGTCTTGAATGCCGTCCAGCAATTGGGTGTGGCCATGAGCACGCACCTCGGCATAGCCAAATTCGCGCTGGCTGCTGGCCTGCACCTGGCCGCCTTGCTGCACGGCCATGGTGAACATGCCGTAGCAGATGCCCAGCACCGGCACGCCCAAGTCCCACACGGCTTGCGGCGCGCGCAGCGCCTGGTCTTCATAGGTGCTGGCGTGGCTGCCAGACAGGATGATGCCTTTGGGCGCGAAGCTGTGGATGAATTCGTCGCTCACGTCATTGGCGTGGATCTCGCAATAGACGTGTGCTTCACGCACTCGGCGGGCAATGAGCTGGGTGACTTGCGAGCCGAAGTCGAGGATGAGGATCTTGTCGTGCGTCATCGTTGCGCGAAGCGTGGATCAGATGGTGGCCGCAGGCTGAGCGCGCTGGCGGCGGAAGAATCGAAAGGCAATCACGGCGGCCACCAGTTGCAGCGCCGAACACAGGAAAAACGGCAGGCCAATCAGCCAGTCACCTGGCGGACGGTGCGAGACCCAGCGCAAGACTTCCAGCGCGATGATGGGTGCCAGCACGGCCATCAGGCTGCTCAGCGACGCCACGGCGCCCAGGGTTTGGCCCTGGCGCGTGCCATCCACTGAATTGGAAACGATGCTTTGTATGGCCGCGTTGGCGGCGCCACCCACCAGGCCGAGCAAGATCACGCCGTACATCATCCAGCCCTGCGTGGCCAGGCCGAAAAACAGATAGGACAAGACGCCGCTGCACATGCCCAGCAGGGCCACGCTTTGTGCGCTGAAGCGCTTGAGCAAAGGCTTGAGCAATACGCCCTGGCTGATGGCCGACACCACGCCTACAGCAAACAAAGACCAGCCCACCTGCCCCGGCCCCCAACCAAACTTGAACTTGGTGTACAGCACCCAGCTCATGTGCAACATGAACTGCGCCAGGCTGGCCAAGCCAATGACCCAGATCAGCGGACCCACACCTTTCAAGCCAGACAGACCGCGCAAGGCCGCCACGGGGTTGGCGCGCTTCCACTCAAAGGCGCGGCGCCGGTCTTGGGGCAAGGATTCGGGCAGCACAAAAAACCCGTAGCACCAGTTGATGACGGCCAAACCGCCAGCCACGAAAAATGGCAGCCTCACATCCATGTCGCCCAGG
>JANNEX010000131.1:0-9080 GCA_031379155.1 Rubrivivax sp. | reverse complement strand
TGACGGCCTATGTGCCGCACAACTTCCCGCACGACAAGCTGGAACCCGGCCTGAACGAAAACGCCTTCTACGACCCCAGCAACTTCACCTACCCCGCAGGCACCTACATCTGCGAAGTCGAAGTTGACCCGGCCACGGGTGTTGTCAAGGTCGACCGCTTCACGGCCTGCGACGACTTTGGCAACGTCATCAACCCGATGATCGTCGAAGGCCAGGTGCACGGCGGCGTGGCCCAAGGCCTGGGCCAGGCGCTGATGGAAAACTGCGTCTACGACCCACAAAGCGGCCAGTTGTTGACCGGCAGCTACATGGACTACGCCATGCCGCGCGCCGACGACTTCTGCCACTTCAAGGTCGAAACCGTCAAGGGCACACCCTGCACACACAACCCCTTGGGTGTGAAGGGCTGCGGCGAAGCCGGTGCCATCGGTTCACCGCCAGCGCTCATCAATGCCGTCTGCCATGCCCTGGGGGTGAAAGACGTGCCCATGCCAGCGTCACCACACAATGTGTGGAAAACCATCCAGGCTAACCGCTGAAAGCAGGAGCATCACACCATGCAAGCATTCGTTTACTCCACCCCCAAGTCGGTGGCCGACGCTGCCACTTCGGCCAAGAAGGCCGACGCCAAACTGATGGCCGGCGGCCAGACCCTGTTGCAGTCCATGAAGCTGGGTTTGATAGCGCCCAGCGAAGTGGTGGACATCAGCACCATCGCTGAACTCAAAGGCATCACCGTGGGCGGCGGCAAGGTCACCATAGGTGCTGGCACCACGCACGCGGCGGTGGCGGCTTCCAAGGACCTGCAAGCGGCCATCCCTGCGCTGGCCGACCTGGCCGGCCACATTGGCGACCGCCAGGTGCGCAACCGCGGCACCATCGGCGGCAGCCTGGCCAACAACGACCCCGCAGCCTGCTACCCGGCAGCCGTGTTGGGGCTGGGTGCGACCATCACCACCAACCAGCGCAGCCTGTCAGCAGAAGCCTTCTTCACCGGCATGTTCAGCACGGCGCTGAAAGACGGCGAAGTCATCACCTCGGTGAGCTTTCCCATCCCTGAAAAGGCCGGCTGGCAAAAGTTCAAACAACCGGCCAGCCGCTTCAGCCTGGTGGGTGTGTTTGTCAGCAAAGGCCCAGCCGGCGTGCGTGTGGCGGTGACCGGTGCCGGTGCCAGTGGCGTGTTCCGCGCCAGCGCGCTGGAAGCCAAGCTGGCGGGCAGTTGGTCGGCTGCCGCCGTGTCAGGCAGCGCAGTCTCGGCCACGGGGCTGAACAGCGACTTGCACGGCTCGGCCGAGTACCGCGCCGCGCTGATCCCGGTGTTGACGGCGCGCGCTGTCGGCTAGGTTTTAGCCTTGCCTTCAAACGCCGCACCGGGGTGCGGCGTTTTTCATTGCCCATGCCTGAGAATGAAGTCCGTGAACACATCACTCCCCACCAGCATTGACGACACTGCCGCGCGCCTGCTGGCGCTGGACTACGTGCCAGAGCGCGCCCTGGCCACCACCGTTTACCTGGCGCTCAAACTGCAACGCCCGCTGTTCCTGGAAGGCGAGCCTGGCACTGGCAAAACCGAAATCGCCAAGACCCTGGCCGCCATGTTGGGCCGGCCCTTGATTCGCCTGCAATGCCATGAAGGTCTGGACCTGGCCGGTGCCGCGTATGAGTGGAATTACCCGCGCCAGATGCTGGAGATTCGCCTGGGCGAGACCGAAGGCAAAACACACGGGCAACTGTCGCAAGAACTCTTCAGCGACCGCTTCCTCATCCGCCGCGCTTTGCTTCAGGCAATCGACCCCGCGCAGCCTGTGCCGCCGGTATTGCTGATCGACGAACTCGACCGCGCCGACGAGCCCTTCGAGGCCTTCTTGCTCGAAGTGCTGAGCGACTTCCAAATCACCATCCCCGAATACCGCACCGTCAAAGCCGTGACGCCGCCCATCGTCGTGCTCACCAGCAACCGCACGCGCGAGATTCATGATGCGGTCAAGCGCCGCTGCCTCTATCACTGGGTGGGCTTTCCTGACGCCAAACGCGAGAAGACCATCCTTGAAAAGCGGGTGCCGAATGCGCCGCAAAAGCTGTCTGCCGAGATCGTGGCCTTCGTGCAAAAGCTGCGCACGCTGGAGCTCTACAAGCTGCCCGGCATCGCAGAAACCATCGAGTGGACACGCGCGCTGATGGAACTGGATTCCTTGGTCCTCGACCCCGAGACCATCAACCACACCCTGGGTGTGCTGCTGAAGTACCAGGACGACATTGCCAAGGTGCAAGGCAGTGAAGCGGCCCGGCTGTTGGAGCAAGTGCGGCGTGACACGGAAACGTCACGCTAGGAACACGCGGAGGCAGCAGATGTGGACCAGTCACACTGCGGGGAACCACTGACTCCGCACTTGGCTCCACCATCCTCATCATCGACAATAGGCCCATGATCCGCATAGTGCAGCGCACGGCTTTGAAAGACCCCTCCGCCAGTGACCTGCGCTACTGGCTTTCCAGGCCCATGGCCGAGCGCATCGCTGCTGTCGAAGCGCTGCGCCAGCAGGCTGAGTCCCCCTCAATCCCCATCGATGCTCAACCCAGACTTCAAAGAGTTTGCCGAGTTGCTAGGCGCCCATCGCGTTGACTACTTGGTGGTGGGCGGCTACGCGCTGGCTGCGCACGGGCATCCGCGCTACACCGGCGACATCGACTTTTGGGTGCGGCCCACGCCGGACAACATCGAGCGGCTGCTGACTGCGTTGGCGGCCTTCGGTTTTGCTTCGCTGGGACTGCGGGCCGAGGATTTCGCCACTGACACCGTCGTGCAACTGGGGCAGCCGCCACGGCGAATTGACCTGCTCACGGCGATCGACGGTGTCCACTTCGACGACTGCTTTGCGCGCCGAGAAACTGTGGCGCTCGCGGGCCTGAACTTGAGCATCATCGGCCTTGAAGACTTCAAGTCCAACAAACGCGCCGCCGGCCGCCTCAAAGACCTGGCCGACCTTGAGAGCTTGAAGTCGGACGGCTCGCCGCCTTCTTGGTAGTCGCATGCTCCCAGCTCACACCACCCTGCCCAGCCACCTGGCCGACAACGTCATGCACTTCGGCCGTGTGCTGCGCCAGGCCGGCATGCCCGTGCCGACTGACCGCATTCAGTTGGCGCTGACGGCCTTGCCTGTGGCCGGCCTGCAAAGCAAACACGACTTCCACGACACGCTGGCGGCCTGCTTGATTGACCGCGTGGAACACATCGAACTCTTTGAGCAGGCCTTCTACCTGTTCTGGCGCGACCCCGATTTGGCCGGCCGCATGATGGCCTTGATGCTGCCCAAGGTGCAGGCCAAGACCGAAGCCCCCAGCGTGCCCGAAAACCGCCGCCTGGGCGACGCGCTGTTTCCGCATCAACCCCATGCACCGCAGCCACCGCCGCCCGAAAAGATCGAGGTCGATGCCACGCTGACCTGGAACGAGCGTGAGCTGCTGCAAAAGGCCGACTTCGAGACCATGTCCGCCGACGAATGGCGCGACGCGCAGCGCTTGCTGCACCAGATGGCGCTGCTGTTCGAACCCATCACCACGCGGCGCAGCCAGCGCGCGGCACAACCCGGCCGCCTGGACGGCCGCGCCACACTGCAAGCCCTGGCGCGCCACGGCGGCGAGCTGTGGCAAATGCGTTGGACGAAACCCCGTGAACAGGCTGCGCCACTGGTGGTGCTGGCCGACATCTCGGGCAGCATGAGCCGCTATTCACGCATGCTGCTGCACTTCACTCACGCGTTAGGCCATGCCGACGCGCGCGTTGAAAGTTTCGTCTTTGGCACGCGGCTGACACGCACCACCCGCGCGCTGCGCCAAAAAGACCCCGACGTCGCCGTGGCGCGTGTGGTGCGCGACGTGCAGGACTGGTCGGGCGGCACACGCATCACCGCCTGCCTGCATGAATTCAACCAACACTGGGCGCGCCGGGTGCTGAGTGGCCGCGCCACGGTGCTGCTGATTTCCGACGGGCTTGAGCACGGCACACCCGACGACCCGCGCTGCGAGCATCTTGACTTTGAGATGGAGCGCTTGCACAAAAGCTGTCGCAAGCTGATCTGGCTCAACCCGCTGCTGCGCTTTGACAATTTTCAGCCCCGCGCTGCGGGCATCAAGGCCATGCTGCCGCATGCCGACCTTTTTTTGCCGGCGCATAACCTGCAAAGTCTGCGCGAACTGGGCCAGGTATTGGCGGCATCGCCGCCTGCGTTACGGCCTTGAATCTGGCCTAAAGCCTGGGCCGCAACGGCCGAAAGAAAGACATCGCCTGTTCAGGCGTTGCCGGGCCGCTGTCATGTCCCACACCCCCAAAGATTCCAAGCCTCGGCGCACCAAGCCCAGCCAGGAAAGACGCGCGCTGCGCGGCACGCCAGGCTCGGTGCGCTGGCTGGGGGGCTTGCTGGGGCGCCCCGTTGGTTTTGAGCGCCGCAACGGCCAATTGCACGTGGCGCTGATAGAGCGGCGGCGTTCGCCCGAGACCATAGAGGCCGATGAAGTGGCCGCGCTCAGCGCCGAGTTGCGCACACGCCTGCTGGCGCATGACCACGAACAGGCCGCCGCCGTGATGCGCCACCTGGTGCTGGTGCACGACGTGCTGAGTCACCGTGGCTGGACCGGTGTGGCCAGCATGGGCAGCGGCCTGTTGCGCAAAGCGGTGATGCAGGCGCAACTGCTGGCCAGCCAGGAGTCATCAGCGCAGCTGGTGGAGTTGATCGACAGGCTGCGCTTGCTGCAAGTGGCTGCGGGCCTGCGCGAAGAACGTCAAGCCAAGCCCGGTGTGCCTGCCCAAACCAACGCGCCCGACAGCGAAGTTGAAATCAGCGAAACCACGCCCGAAGATTTCGAGGCCATGCAGCGCAGCTGGGTCGACACCGTGTCACCCGCCGAAGTGCCGCCGGAACGGGTCAGCTGAACGCGTTCAATCGGGCAGCTTCAGCGCTGGCGCGTAGTTTCCGCGCAGCGCCCTCCACACCACTTCAGACGTTAGTGGCATTTGCACTTGCTCAGCCAGCCGACCCTGGCCGGCATGGGCCAGCGCGTCGATGACGGCGTTGACCACCGCCGGTGTGGCGCCTATGGTGCCCAGTTCACCCACGCCTTTGGCGCCCAGGCTGTTGGTCAGGCAAGGCACGCTTTGCTCGAACTCGGTCTTGAAGGCTCTGAAGCCATCCGCGCGCGGCATGGCGTAGTCCATGAAGCTGGCCGACAGCAGTTGCGCGCTGTCGCGGTCGTACACCACCTGCTCGCCCAGCGCCTGGCCCAAGCCCTGCACGGCGCCGCCTTCGACCTGGCCACGCACGATGGTGGGGCTGATGACACGGCCGATGTCGTTGACGCTGCTGTAGGCCACGACTTGTACCTCGCCAGTGTCGGGGTCGATCTCAACTTCGGTGACGTGGCAGCCGTTGGGCCAACTGGCGGCGCTGGCACTGGCGCTGGCGCTGACCACCAGGCGGCCACCGCTTTGGCGGCGTGCCAACTCGAACAGGTCCACGCCCAAGTCGGTGCCAGCCACGGTGAAGCGGCCGGCGGCGTATTCAATGTCGCTGGCCGCCGCTTCCAGCGCTTGCGCGGCCAACTCTTTGCCTTCGTCCACGGTGCGCTGCGCGGCCACTTTCACGGCCGCGCCGCCGGTAAATAGTGAACGGCTGCCGGCACTGCCAAAGCCGTTGGCACGGTCAGTGTCGCCTTGCAGCACGCGGATTTTTTCCAGCGGCACGCCAAACACGTCGTGCGCCAATTGCACGTAGCTGGTGGCTATGCCCTGGCCCATGGCCATGGTGGCACTGGTGAGTTCAATGAAGCCGTCGGCCTTGACCTCCACACGCACAGTTTCCTCCAGTGCGTTGCCGCCCGTCCATTCCAAAAACGTGGCGATGCCACGGCCGCGCAACTTGCCTCGTGCTTCAGACGCGGCGCGTCGTGCCGCAAAGCCATTCCAGTCGGCCAGCACCAAACCCTGGTCCAGTATCTTTTCAAACTGACCGCAGTCGTAGACCTGACCCATGGCGTTTTTGTAGGGCATTTGCTCGGGGCGCACCATGTTGCGCCGGCGCAGCTCAGTGCCATCCAGGCCCATCTGGCGCGCCGCCGCGTCCATCAAACGTTCAATGATGTAGATGGCCTCGGGCCGGCCGGCGCCACGGTAGGCGCCGATGGGCGCGTTGTTCGTCAGCACCGCCGTCATGTGCATGCTGACACACGGCACGTCGTAGATGCTGGTGCTGATCCACGGGCCCAGGGCCAGCGGAATGAAGAGTGAGGTGTTGCTGGGATAAGCACCCACATTGGCCAGCGTGCGCAGACGCAGCGCCAGCACGCGGCCCTGTGCGTTCAGCGCCAATTCGGCCTGGCAGACCTGGTCGCGGCCGTGCACGGCGGCCAGGAAATCTTCTACGCGCTCAGCCTGCCACTTCACCGGCCGGCCGCCTTGCAATGCCGCCCAGGCACAGACGATGTCTTCGGGGAAGATGCCCGTCTTCATGCCAAAGCCGCCACCCACGTCACCCACCACCACTCGAACGTTAGCGGCAGTGCAGCCCGGGATGATGTCGGTCAGCGAGGTGCGCACGCCGGTAGGCATCTGGCTGCTCAGACGCAGCGTTAGGCGGCCTTCGTCGATGTAGGCCAGCACACTGCGCGGCTCCATGGGCGCGGCGGCCACACGCTGGTTCACCAGGTGCAGCGAGACCTGGTGCGCGGCGGCGGCGAACGCAGCGGCAGCGGCAGCAGCGTCGCCGTGGCGCATCTCGGCGCTGATGTTGTCCGGCGCGGGTGGCCACACGGCCGGCGCACCATCGGCGATGGCGCTGGCAATGTCGGCCACCGCCGGCAGGTCTTCGTAGTCGACCCGCACCGCATTCACGGCGTCACGCGCAGCGTCGCGTGTTTCGGCCACGATGGCCACCACCGCTTCACCCACAAAGCGCACCACTTCATGGGCCAGCGCGCGCCGCTCTGGCGTGGCCGGGGGCTGGCCGTCGCGGCGTTTGAAATTGGGCGCCACGGCGATGGGCTTGAGGCCTGCCGCCACCAGCTCGGCACCGGTGTAGACGGCCAGCACGCCGGGCATGGCCTTGGCAGCGCTGGTGTCTATGGACAGGATGCGCGCGTGTGCACGGTCAGAGCGCAAGAAGCTCAGCCAGGTCTGGCCGGTCAGGTTCACGTCGTCGGTGAAACGGCCCTGGCCACGCACCAGTGCGGGGTCTTCAACACGGCGCACGGCGGCACCGCTGCCAAAGCGTGTGGGTGGCGAGTTTGTGGCTGTGACTGCGCTCATTTCGCGGCCCCCGACATCACGACAGCAGCTTGTTTGACGGCCGCCACGATGTTGACGTAGCCGGTGCAGCGGCACAGGTTGCCTTCCAGCGCCTGCTCGATCTGCGTTTCGCTGGGCCTGGGGTTGTGCTGCAAGAGGCAGGTCGCCGTCATCATCATGCCCGGCGTGCAAAAACCGCATTGCAGGCCGTGGCAGGCGATGAAGGCTTCTTGCACCGGGTGCAGCGTGCCATCAGCCGCTGCCAAACCTTCCACCGTGGTGACGCTGCGGCCCTGGGCTTGCACCGCCAACACGCTGCAAGCCTTGACGCTGTCACCGTCGAGCAGCACGGTGCAGCAGCCGCACTGCGCCGTGTCGCAGCCCTGGTGCGTGCCGGTCAAGGCCAGGGGGCCGCGCAGCAAATCAACCAACAAGGTGTGGGCCGATGTGGCCACGCTGACGGCTTTGCCGTTGAGTGTGAAGGTGAGTGTGTGCATGGGCGGTCGGGTAAGCAGTTGGGTCATAGGGCGCAGCTGCGAAAGCCACAGAATAGGGCATCAGATGAAGGCGCCGCGAAGCGCCGGGCTTTGGGGTGGTGCCAGCGCAGCCGGGTGGCAAATGAGGCGCCACGCAGAACGCCGTCATTGCCGTGGTTCAAGGCGTCCAGCGCGCCAGGTGGCACTGCTTCATCGCCTGACCACAACCGTGCCCTGCCGGCCACCCAGTCAAACACGTCGCCCCACACAAAGCCTCGGCTGAGGCCTTGGCAGGCGGCCAGTTCCCACTCGGGTTCAGTCGGCAAACGCCGGCCCGCCCACTGGCACCAGGCTTGCGCTTCGTGGCGGGTGAGGTGCATCACCGGCTGGTGCGACGCCGCGCGGCGCAAGTTGTCGTCTGCGGCGCCCCGGTGCACCAGCACGGCGCCGCGCAATTGCTCCACATGCGCCGGCGCACGGCGGCCCTGCGCTTGCGCCCAGGCCCAGCCGGCCTCGGTCCACAGCGCTTCTCGGTCATAGCCGCCGTCGTTGGCAAATTCGACAAACTGCGACCAGTTCACCGGCTGTGCGTCGATCTCGAATTCGGGCACCGCCACTTCATGCGCCCAGCGTTCGTTGACGGGCACCAAGCCGCCGGGTACGCAACCCAGCTGCCAGCGCTGCCCCGGCCACCACAGCGGCGCTCGTTCAGCCCGCGCGGCCGGCATGCCAGCGCGCACACCCGCATCCAGCGCCTCGCACAAGCGGTCTTCGTGCAGCAGGGCCTGGCGGTAGAAGTGCAAGGTGCTGTCGTCTTCGGCACTGCTGGCCAGCAGGTCCAGCGTAACGTCCAAAGTCTGCGCAAGATAAGCGCGTACACGCTCGGTGCCCGGTGGCTGCCCCTGCGGCGACAGCCAAGAACCGATCTCGGGTTCAACACCCGCCAGGCGCACGCCACTGGCGTCGCAAGCTTCGCCACGGCCGCGCTGCACGTGGCAGGCAATCCAGTGTTCCTGGAACCAGCCCGCGTGCAAGGCCAGGCGCTGCGCGAAGGCCGATTCATCTCTGGCCAGGCGGGCCAGCAGATGGTTGCGCGCGTCCAGCAGGGCCAGCGACAACAGTTCGCGGCCAGCGCTGCGTATGGCCAGCGGGTCGTCAAGTGGCAACAACATCTTCACCAGCCAAATTCAGGCATCACCCACCAAGCCATTGCGAATGGCATACACCGTGAGCTCGGCGTTGTTGGCCAGCTGGAGTTTTTCGAGAACCCGGCTGCGGTAGACCGACACCGTCTTGGGGCTCAGGTTGAGGCCCAGCGCAATGTCGGC
>JANNEX010000115.1:0-4935 GCA_031379155.1 Rubrivivax sp. | reverse complement strand
CAAAGCGCGTTGCGCGCCTTTGAGGTTGGGAGTCAGCACGCTGGCCACCAGACCTGGCAGCGTCAGCGCCACAGCCAGCACCTCGGCCGTGTCGGCCAGTTGCGGCAACAAGCGCGGCGGCACGAAAGAGCCGACTTCAATCTCACGCAGGCCGGCGGCATACGCGCCGCGCAGCCAGGCGATCTTGTCTGCCGTGGGCAATGTGCGCTGGATGCTTTGCAAGCCGTCGCGCAGGCCCACTTCGCGGATGGTGATGGTCTCAAGCTTCATGGCCCAGGACTGTAGCCAAGCCTGGGCGCGGCATTCGCACTTGTTCAACACGGTCAGTCTTGCCGGCAGGCTGACAATGGCGGCCCCAAAGTTGTTGACGCACCCACCATGGACCGCCGAAGTTTTATCAGTTGCCTTGCCGCAAGCACCGCCCTGCCCGCCTTGGCACAAGCCAAGCCCATCCGCATCATCGTGCCCTTCGCGCCCGGTGGCCCCATTGACGCCACCGTGCGCCTGCTGGCCGACAAGGCCAAGGACACGCTGGGCAACATCGTCATCGACAACAAACCCGGCGCCGGCGGCAACATCGGCGTCGACTTGGTGGCCAAGGCCGCGCCTGACGGTATGACCCTGGGCATCGCCGCCGTGGCCATGCACGCCATCAACCCCTGGCTGTACAGCAAGCTGCCGTTTGACCCCATCAAAGACTTCGCGCCCATCACGCAGATGGTGCGCATCCCCAACGTGCTGGTGATGAACACTGACGTGGCGCAACGCTTGAAGATAGCCAGCCTGAAGGACTTTGTGGCCTATGCCAAAAACAACCCAGGCAAGCTGAACTACGGCAGTGGTGGCAACGGCAGCGCGGGCCACCTGGGTGGTGAAATCTTCAAACAGCGTGCGGGGTTTTTTGCGGTGCACATACCCTACAGCGGCGGCGCGCCTTCGCAGTTGGCGCTGGTCTCGGGACAGGTGGATTACAGCCTGGACAACCTGGCCAGCGCTGCCGCCAACATGCGCGCTGGCAAGCTGCTGCCGCTGGCCGTGACATCGGCGCAGCGCAGCGCTTTGCTGCCCGATGTGCCAGCCATTGCTGAGACTTTGCCTGGCTTTGAAGTCGACACCTGGTGGGGTCTGGTGGCGCCGGCCGGCACACCGCGCGATGTGGTCGCGCGGCTCAATGCCGCTTTTGTCGCAGCGCTGCAATCGGCTGAGGTGAAAGCGCGTTTTGCGCAGCTGATGGCTGAGCCTGTGGCGGGCACGCCAGAGCAGTTTGCGGCGCTGATTCAGCGTGAACTCAAGCGCTATGAAGCGGTGGTCAAGGCTAGTGGGGCCAAGGCGGACTGAGACGGTCTCAAACCACAGGCTTTAATTGCTGCAACAAGGTCGGCACCAACTCAGTCACCGTGGGGTGGATATGCACGGCGCGTGAGATCACCGTGTAGGGCTGGTCGGCCAGCATGACGTCCAGCAGCGAGTGAATCACCTCGTCGCCATTCAGACCCAGGATGGCCGCGCCCAGCAGGCGTTGGCTGTCAGCGTCGACCAGCACTTTCATGAAACCCTGCGTTTCACCGGCCTCACGCGCGCGGCCCACACGCTGCATGGGCATCTTGGCGCGCAGCAGCTTGCGGCCGCTAGCGCGCGCTTCGGTTTCTGTCATGCCTATGCGGCCCAGCGCTGGGTCAATGAACAGCGCGTAGCAAGGCACGCGGTCGCTGATGCGGCGCGGGTCTTGGTCGAACAGGTTGGCGACCACAATTTCGTGGTCGTTCCAGGCCGTGTGCGTGAAGGCGCCACGGCCATTGCAGTCGCCCACCGCCCACACGCCATCGGCGCTTGTGCGGCACTGCTCGTCCACGGTGATGTAGCCACGTGCGTCGGTTTGGACACCGGCGGCCTCAAGTCCCAGACCGTCGGTGTTGGGGCGACGGCCCACGGCCAGCAGCACATGGCTGCCCACGATGGCTGGCTGCTCACTGGCGCAAGCCGCGCCGACCTGAATGTCGTCGCCGTTGCGTGACAGCGCGATGCATTCCGAGCCCATCGCAAAAGTCACACCTTCGTTTTCAAGGATGGCGCGGATGCCGTCGGACACATCCTCGTCTTCGCGCGCCAGCAGCTTGGCCGCACGTTCCACCACCGTGACCTGGGCGCCGAAGCGACGCATCATTTGCGCAAACTCGAGGCCAATGTAGCTGCCACCCACGATGACCAGGTGGCGCGGCACTGCTTGCAGCTCCATGATCGACACGTTGTCCAGCGTGGCCACGCTGTTGATGCCGGGCAGATCAGGCCGCACCGAGCGGCCGCCGACGTTGAGGAAGATGCGCGGCGCGCTCAGCCGCCGGCCCGCAACTTCCAGCGTGGCCGGCGCCACGAAGCGTGCATCGCCGACGATGGTTTCGGTGTTTTTGAGGCCACGCATCCAGGCCTCAAGCCCTTCACGCGACTGGCGCACGATGCCGTCTTTGCGTGCCATGACACGCGCCATCTCGACCCGGATGTCGCCGGCCGAAAAACCGTACTCGTCGCCCCGGCGCGCCTGGTGCACCGCACGCGCGCTGGCCACCAAAGTCTTGGTCGGCACGCAGCCCACGTTGACGCAGGTACCGCCAAAGTGGCCACGTTCAATGACTGCTGTGCGCAGGCCTTCTTTGCTGCACCGCGCGGCAATGGCGGGGCCGGCTTGGCCGGCGCCGACGATGATGGCGTCGAAAGTTTCTGGCGTCATGGGCTTGTCCAGTTGGGTGGCCGCTTGTCGATGAAGGCTTGCACACCCTCTTGCGTGGCAGTGTCCATCATGTTGCAAGCCATGGTCTGCGCTGCGTCGTCGTAGGCGGCCTGGACGCCCGTTTCCAATTGGCGATAAAACAGCGCCTTGCCCATAGCCAGCGCGACGCGCGGTTTGCTCACGATGCGGGCTGCCAGCACTTCCACTTCCGCATCCAGTTGATCGGCTGGCACGACGCGGTTGAGCAGGCCTTTGTCCAGCGCTTGCTGTGCGCTGATGAACTCACCCGTCACCAGCATCTCGAACGCCGCCTTGCGGCTGAGGTTGCGCGTTAGGGCCACGCTGGGCGTGCTGCAAAACAGGCCCAGGTTGACGCCGCTGACGGCGAATTTGGCCTCTTGCGCAGCCACCGCCAAATCACACTGCGCCACCAGCTGACAGCCCGCCGCCGTGGCCATGCCTTGCACCTTGGCAATGACGGGCACACTGAGTTTTTGCAGGCTCATCATCATGTGGCCGCACTGTGCAAACAGCCTGTCGTAGTAGACGCGCGACGGCTTGGCGCGCATCTCTTTAAGGTCATGGCCGGCGCAGAAGGCTTTGCCGTTCGCGGCAATCACCAGCACCCGCGCGGCTTCATCGCTGGCTATTGCGTCCAGCGCGGCTTGCAGCGCTTCGAGCAAGGCTTCACTCAGGGCATTGAAGGCCAAGGGCCGGTTGAGCGTGAGCGTGACCACGCCGCGCGAATCCTGGTGATGCAGCAGCACTGCAGCGTCAGACATGGCAGCCCCTAATCGATGGCGGAATTAATAGCGCAAGCAATGGCGGACGGCGACTTCGCGCGCTCGCGCAACTGGAACTTCTGGATCTTGCCGGTGCTGGTTTTGGGAATCGCCTCGAAGCGAATTTCGCGTGGCACCTTGTAGCCCGCCAGCAGGCCCTTGCAATGCGCCACCAGTTCTGCCGCGCTGACTTGCGCACCGGCTTTGGTTTCGACAAAAGCCAGCGGCGTTTCGCCCCACTTGGCGTCGGGCCGCGCCACCACGGCGCAGGCCATGACGGCCGGGTGGCGGTAGAGGGCGTCTTCCACTTCCAGGCTGCTGATGTTTTCACCGCCGCTGATGATGATGTCTTTGCTGCGGTCTTTGATCTTTACATAACGGTCGACTTCCATGACTGCCAGGTCGCCGGTGTGGAACCAGCCGCCCTCAAAACTCTTGGCCGTGGCGGCCGGGTTCTTGAGGTAGCCCTTCATGACGATGTTGCCGCGAAACATGATCTCGCCCATGCTGGTGCCGTCAGCCGGCGTGGTGGCCAGCGTTTCGGGGTCGAGCACGGTCATGCCTTCTTGCAGCATGTAGCGCACACCCTGGCGGCCGTTGAGCCGCGTCTGTTCCGACAGGTCTTGATCAGCCCAGGCTTGGCGTTTGACAGCCACGGCGGCGGGGCCGTAAACCTCGGTCAGGCCATACACGTGGGTGATGTCAAACCCGATGCGCGCCATGCCTTCAATCATGGCTGCCGGCGGCGCCGCACCGGCCACCATGCCACGCACTTTCTGGTGGATACCCGCCCGCAAATGGGGCTCGGCATTGATGATCAGGTTGTGCACGATGGGTGCAGCACAGTAGTGGTCGACCGCGTGTTCGCGCATGGCGTCAAGAATCGCTTTGGCTTCCACCCGGCGCAGGCAGACGTGGGTGCCACCCAGCATGGCCACGGTCCACGGGAAGCACCAGCCGTTGCAGTGAAACAGCGGCAGCGTCCACAGGTAGCGTGGGAAGTGCGGCATGGTCCAGGTGGCGGCGTTGCACACCGCGTTGAGGTAAGCGCCACGGTGGTGCGTGACCACGCCTTTGGGGTCGCCCGTGGTGCCGCTGGTGTAGCTGACGGCAATGGCGTCCCATTCGTCGGCGGGGCCTTGCAGTTGCGCGACGGGCTCGTGCGCGGCAATCCAGCTTTCGTATTCCAGCGTGCCCAGGCGCTCACCGGCGCCCGTGTATTCGCTGTCGCACACATCCACCACGGTCAGCGTGCGGCTGTGCTCGCTGCGCAGCAACGCCAAGGCTTGCGCCACCACGGGCGCAAATTCGCGGTCGGTGATCAGCACGCTGGCCTCGCAGTGGTGCATCTGCCAGGCCAGCAGCGGCGCGTCCAGCCGTGTGTTGAGGGTATTGAGCACGGCATTGATGGCCGGCACGGCGTAGTGG
>JANNEX010000108.1:0-5320 GCA_031379155.1 Rubrivivax sp. | reverse complement strand
AGGGTGACGGGGTTGCGCTGCACGGCGGTACGCAACTCCAGCGGCAGGCCGGGGTCAGCCGGCGGGTTGCGGTTGCCCACTCGCGCCATCGAGGTGATGCGCGCGTTGCTCGCTATAGGTGGCCGGTCGGTGTAGGTGATGCTGCCGTCGGGCAAGACCACTTTGTATTGCGCCTGGGCCGCTGCGGCCCACACCAGCAAGGCCAGGGCAGGGCAGGTCTTTTGAAGATGCAGGGCTTTCATCGAGGCCTTTGGATGCGCAGCTACAGCGAAGAGCGCAATCTATCCCACAAGTGGCGCAGCCTCAAGTCAATCCTTGGTGGCGCAGCAAGGCGTCGATGCGCGGCTCGCGCCCACGAAAGGCTTTGAAGTTGTCCATGGCCGCTCGGCTGCCACCGACTTCCAGGATGTTTTGCCGAAAACGCTGGCCCGTATCAGAGTCGCACACGCCGTGCTCTTCAAAAGCGCTGTAGGCATCGGCCGACAGCACCTGGGCCCAGGCGTAGCCGTAGTAGCCAGCGGCATAACCGCCATCAAAGAGGTGCGTAAAACTCATGGCATAACGGTTGAAGTCAGGTGCCTGCACGGGTTGCAGCTCAGTGTTGACTTCAACGGCCACGGCTTGCACACGTGTGGCGGCGTTGTCTTCAGTGTGCAAGCGCATGTCCAACAGGCCGTACTCACATTGGCGCAGCAGAGCCAATCCGCTGTGGAAGTGGCGCGCGGCCAGCATGCGCTCGAAGAGGGCACGCGGCAGCGGCTGGCCAGTGTCGACATGCGCGCTCAGGCGCTGCAACACGTCCCACTCCCAGCAGAAGTTTTCCATGAACTGGCTGGGCAACTCCACCGCGTCGTCTTCGACGCCACCCAGGCCGGCCACGGCCAGTTCGTCCACGGTGGTCAACATGTGGTGCAGGCCGTGGCCAAATTCGTGGAACAGGGTGATCAGGTCGTCGTGACTGAGCAGCGCCGGCCGAGCGCCCACGGGCGCGGCGAAGTTGCAAACCAAATGGGCCACCGGCAACTGCAAGCCACCCTGCGGGCGCTGCCAGCGTGTGCGGCAACTGTCCATCCAGGCGCCGGCCTGTTTGCCTGCGCGCGCGTGAAGGTCCAGGTAAAAGGCAGCCACTGGGCGTTCATCGCGCAGCACGCGGTAAAAGCGTACGCTGCTGTGCCACATCGGGGCGCGGTCTTCGCGGATGGCCACGCCAAACAAGGTTTCGATCAAGCCAAAAAGTCCGGCCAGCACCTGTGGCTCGGTGAAGTACTGCTTGAGTTCTTCGCTGCTGAAGGCGTAGCGGGCCTGCTGGAGTTTTTCGGCGGCATAGGCACGGTCCCAAGCTTGCAGGTCGCTCAGCCCCAGCTCTTTGGCAGCGAAGTCATTCAACTCGGCCAGTTCGCGTTCAGCGAAGGGGCGTGCACGCTGAGCCAGGTCGCGCACAAAACTCAGCACCTGGGCAGGCGACGTGGCCATCTTGGGCACCAAGGCCAGCGCGGCAAAGCTGGGGTGGCCCAGCAGCGCCGCTTCTTCCTGGCGCAGTTGCAGCAGCTCTTGCACGATGGCCGTGTTGTCCCATTGCGCTGGCCCCAGTTCGCTGGCCCGGGTGCTGTTGGCGCGGAACAGGGTCTGGCGCAGCGCCCGGTCCTGGGCAAAGGTCATCACAGGCAGATAGCAGGGGCTTTGCAGGGTGAGCTTGTAGCCCTCACGGCCCTCGGCTTGCGCCAGCGCGCGCGCGGCCTGGCACACGTCTTCGGGCACCCCGGCCATTTGCGGCTGCGTGGCATACAGCGCAAAGGCATCGGTGGCGTCCAGCACATGATCGCCAAACTGTTGCGACAGGCTGCCGCTGCGGTCCTGGATGGCGGCATAACGTTCACGCGCTGCGCCTTGCAGTTCAGCGCCACCCAGCACAAAGTCGCGCAGCGCGTGGGCCAGCGCCTGTCGTCGCGCTGGGCTCAGAGGGCTTGATGCCTGCGCCGCCACGGCCTTGACCTTGGCGTACAGCCTTTCGTCGGCGCCCAGGCGCGTGCTGAAGGCGATGACCCGTGGCAGGTTGTGCGCATGGGCGGCACGCAGCTCGGGCGTGTCGGCCACGGCCTGCAAGTGGCAGACGTGTGACCAGGCGCGATTCAGGCGCTCCACGGGCACGTCCAGCACCAGCGCCAGGCTGTCGTAGTCGGCTTTCACCTCTTCACTGACGGCGAGTTCAAGCCCAGCCTGCGCGTCGGCCAGCAACTGGTCCAGCGCCGGGCTCACATGCTCGGGCAGGATGGCTGCGAAGTCAGGCAATTCGGCCGTTAGCAGCAAAGGGTTGGGCAAGGGCGTCATGCGCTGGCCTCGCAAGCTTGCAGCGTGTTGACCAGCAGCATGGTGATGGTCATGGGCCCCACGCCACCTGGCACCGGGCTGATCCAACCGCCGGGGCCCAGCTTGTCGCGCACGGCGGCGAAGTCGACGTCGCCGCAGAGTTTGCCTTCGTCGTCGCGGTTGATGCCCACGTCGATGACGATGGCGCCGGGCTTGACCATGTCTGCCGTGAGCGTGTTGCGCCGCCCCACGGCGGCCACCACGATGTCGGCCTGCCGTGTGTGCAGCGCAATGTCCGCCGTGGCGCTGTGGCAGACGGTGACGGTGGCGTTGGCTTGCAGCAGCAACAGCGCCATGGGCTTGCCCACCGTGTTGCTGCGGCCTATGACCACCGCGTGTTTGCCTTTGATGGCCACGCCGGTGCTTTCGATCAGCTTCATGCAGCCCCAGGGTGTGGCGGGGCGCAAGCCGGGCAGGCCGCTCATCAGTTCACCAGCCGAGTGCACAGAAAAACCGTCGACGTCTTTGTGCGTGGCGATGGCGGCAATCACGGCATGCGGGTCAATGTGCTTGGGCAGCGGCATCTGCACCAGGATGCCGTGGATGCGCGCGTCGGCGTTGAGCGCGGCCACCCGCTCCAGCAAAGCCTGCTGCGTCAGTGTGGCCGGATAGTTTTCCAGCACCGAATGCAAACCATGGTCGTGGCAGGCCTTGATCTTGTTGCGCACATAGACCTCGCTGGCGGGGTCGTCGCCGACCAGGATGACGGCCAGGCCAGGCTGGTGGCCGGCGGCGGTGAGTGCGGCGGCCCGCAAGCCCACGTCTTGGCGGAAACGGTCTGACAGCGCTTTGCCGTCGATGAGTTGTGCGGTCATGTGGGCGCTTTGAAAACAAGCAAGGCCGCATCGCGCGGCCTTGGCAGATGAGTGGTGCGTGGGCTCAGGCCTTGGTTTGTGCGCCAAGCGCGATCTTCAGCAAGTCAGCCACGGTATTGGCATTGAGCTTTTCCATGATGTTGGCGCGGTGCGCTTCCACCGTCTTGATGCTGATGCCCAGGTCGTCGGCAATCTGCTTGTTCAAGCGGCCGGCCACAATGCGTTCCAGCACCTGCGCTTCGCGCGTCGTCAGGCGCGACAGCAGGGCGTCGCGGCTGGCTTGTTCTTGGTGGTGGCTGAAAGCGCTGCGCGCTTGCTCGAGCATGCGTTCCACCAGGCCCAGCAGTTCTTCTTCCTTGAAAGGCTTTTCGATGAAGTCCATCGCGCCCTTTTTCATCGTCGTCACGGCCATGGGCACGTCACCGTGGCCGGTGATGAAGACGATGGGCAAGGGGCTCTTGCGCTCCATCAGGCGGTCTTGCAATTCCAGCCCGCTCATGCCGTCCATGCGGATGTCGGCAATCAGGCAGGCCACTTCGCGGGGGTCAAAGCGCGACAGGAAAGACTCTGAAGAGTCGAAGCATTTGACGCGGTAGTCTTTGCCCTCAAGCAACCACTGCAAAGAGTCACGCACGGCCTCGTCGTCATCAACAACGTAGACAGTGCCTTTTTTCGGGATCAAGCTCATGGGTGGGCGGGGGCGCTTAGCGGCCAGTCAGGGGGGTGGTGGTTTCGGCTTCGGCGGCAATCGCTGCGGCCTCCAGAGGTACCGGGCCCGTGTCGGTGCGGGGGTGCAATTCCACCGGCAGGGTGAAGGAGAACCGGCATCCAACAATGAGCGCACCATTGTAGAGGTTCTGCGCGCGCATCCTGCCCCGGTGCGACTCAACGATGGAGCGACACAAACTCAGGCCAATGCCCAGGCCTTCGGCCTTGGTGGAGAAGAAGGCTTCGTACAGGCGCCCTATGACTTCGTCCTTGATGCCAGGGCCCATGTCGGTGACGCTGAATTCGATCACGCCACCTTCTTCGGGTGTGTGGCGCGGCACCACGCGCAACTCGATGTGGCGCCGGCTGGGCGGCAGCTGCGCACTGTCGATGGCCTCGGCCGCGTTCTTCAGCAAGTTGAGCACCACCTGTTCAATCAAGATGGGGTCGGCCATCAGTGTGGGCAAGCGCTGCGCCACGTAGGCGTGGATGGCCACGTTGCGGCGGCGCAGTTCTATGCCGGCCAGGTCCACCGCGTCGTCAACAATCTGCCTGGCCTGCGAAGGCGTGCGCTGGGGCTCGCTGCGCTTCACAAAAGCGCGGATGCGCCGAATGATTTGCCCCGCACGTTCAGCCTGGCGCGCCGTCTTTTGCAGCGCCGCCACCAAGTCGTCCTGGCTGATGCTGGCGGCTTGCACACGCGAGACCATGCCGTTGCAGTAGTTGGTGATGGCGGTTAGCGGCTGGTTCAGCTCGTGCGCGACCGATGACGCCATCTCGCCCATGGTCACCAGGCGGCTGGTGACTTGCGCCTTTTCGGCTTGCGCGGCGGCCTGCTCTTCGGCACGCAGGCGTGCCGTGATGTCGGTGGCAATCAGCATCTGCGCCAGGCGGCCGTCGGTCCATTGCAAGTAGCGCGCGCGCACCTCAAACCACTTCTGCAAAGTGTCGACATAGACCTCGCGCGAACTGGCGGCGGCGTCGGTGATCTCTTGCGCGGGCAGGCCTGAGAGGTTGTCGACTTCTTCGTCGCGGTCGACATCAAAAGTCGCACCGGCCACGCCGCCGGCCATGGTCTGGTGGCCGCGTGCATCGCCACCAAACCACAGCCGATAGCTGCGGTTGGCAAACAGCAATTCACTTTGCTGCACCGACAGCACCGACACCGAGGCTTCCAGCCCTTCCAGCACGGTAGTGAAACGCTCGTGGCTGGCCGAGAGCTGGTCGCGGATGCGCTTGGCCTCGGTGATGTTGGTCATGCTTGTCATCCAGCCCGTCTGCTGGCCCTTGGGGTCAATCAGCGGGCTGACGTACATGCGTGCGTCGAAGATGAAGCCGTCTTTGCGCATGACTTTCACTTCAATGCCGCCGCTGGGGCTGCGGCCTTGCAACTCTTGTTGCAGCAGGCGGCCGTTTTCTTCAATGCGGTC
>JANNEX010000107.1:0-10642 GCA_031379155.1 Rubrivivax sp. | reverse complement strand
AAGTAGCCGTGGTAGACGATGTCGCTGCCATCGACGCTGGCGTTGATGATGGGGTACTTCTTCAGCGCGGCCACCGCGGCCTTGACGAAGAAGCTCATGAAGCCCAGCTTGCAGCCGTGTTCCTTTTCAAACTTCTCCTGGAACTTCTTGCGCATGTCCATCAGCGGCGCCATGTTCACCTCATTGAAGGTGGTCAGGATGGCGTTGGTGGACTGCGACTGCACCAGGCGTTCTGCAATGCGCGCACGCAGGCGCGACATGGGCACACGCTGCTCGGGGCGTTCGCCCAGGGGGTTGGACATGGGTGCAGCCACAGTGGGCAGCAGCTTGGGGGCGGCTGGCGCGGCTGCCATCGGCGGCGCGACCTTGGGTGCGGCTGCGGGTACAGCCAGAGCGCCCAGCACATCACCCTTGGTCACACGGCCGTCCTTGCCCGTGCCTGCCACCGCGCTGGCAGCCAGGTTGTTGTCGGCCATCAGCTTGGCAGCGGCGGGCATGGCCACGTCGGCTTTGCTGGCTGCGGCGGCAGCCGCCGGTGCAGCAGCAACGGGCGCGGCCACAGGCGCGGCCACACTGGCTTTGCCCGTGGTGTCGATGCGCGCAATCAGCTGCTCAGCCGTCACCGTGGCGCCATCACCCTGCACGATTTCTGCCAGCACACCGGCGGCCGGTGCCGGCACTTCCAACACCACCTTGTCGGTCTCGACTTCGATCAGGATTTCATCCAGCGCCACTGCCTCGCCGGGCTTTTTCTTCCACGCCAAGAGCGTGGCTTCAGCGACGGATTCAGACAGTTGCGGGACCTTGACTTCTACGATTGCCATTTTTGATTCTCGGAATTTTGAGTGCGCTTATTTCGACAGAACAAAGCCCTTGAGCTTGCCGAAGGCTTGGTCCAGCAGCGCTTTTTGCTGCTCTTGGTGCAAGTGCGAATAGCCCACTGCGGGTGAGGCCGAAGCCGGCCGGCCGGCATAGCCCAGCTTCTGCCCTTCGAGCATGTTTTCATGCACGTAGTGCTGCACAAAAAACCACGCGCCCTGGTTCTGCGGCTCGTCTTGGCACCACACAACTTCAGTGGCACCGGGGAAGCGTTTCATCTCGGCGGCGAAGGCCTTGTGCGGGAAGGGATAGAGCTGCTCAACACGCATGATGGCCACGTCCCAGGCCTTCTTCTCGTCACGCTTTTTAATCAAGTCATACGCCACCTTGCCGGAACAGCAGATGACCCGTTTGACCTTGTCGCCTTCGACTTCTGAACGCTGCGGGCCAATGACGGTTTTGAACTCGCCTTTGGTGAACTCGGCCAACGGTGAAGTCGCGTCCTTGGCACGCAGCAAACTCTTGGGCGTGAAGATGATCAGCGGCTTCCTGAACTGGCGCACCATCTGGCGGCGCAGCAGGTGGAAGATCTGGCTCGCCGACGTGGGCTGCACAACCTGCATGTTGTTGTCGGCCGCCAGTTGCATGAAACGCTCAAGCCGCGCGCTGCTGTGCTCAGGCCCTTGGCCTTCATAGCCGTGAGGCAGCATCAGCGTGAGGCCATTCACGCGGCCCCACTTGACTTCGCCGCTGGCAATGAACTGGTCGATGACGACCTGGGCGCCGTTGACGAAGTCGCCAAACTGCGCTTCCCAGATCACCAGCGTGCCGGGCTCGGCGCTGGCGTAGCCGTACTCAAAACCCAGCACGGCTTCTTCGCTCAGCAAAGAGTCGATGACGACAAAGGGCGCTTGCCCATCGGCCACGTGTTCCAGCGGCACATAGCTGCCGGTGTCCCACTTCTCGCGGTTCTGGTCGTGCAGCACGGCGTGGCGGTGAACAAAGGTGCCACGCCCGCAGTCTTCGCCACTCAGGCGCACGGCGTAGCCGCTGGCCACCAGCGACGCATAAGCCATGGTTTCGCCCATGCCCCAGTCGACATTGATGTCACCGCGGCCCATGGCAGCGCGGTCGGCCAGTACCTTTTCCACCAGCGGGTGCACCTTGAAGGTGGCCGGCACGGTGGTCAGGCGTGCGGCCAGGCGTTTGACTTCGGCCAGGGGCAGCGCGGTGTCGGCGGCATCGGTCCACTTCTTGCCCAGGAAGGGCACCCAGTCAACGGCGTACTTGCTCTTGAAGTTAGTCAAGACCGGGTCTGCGGTGTGGCGGCCTTCGTCCATGGCCGCGCGCAGGGCCTTGGCCATGTCGTCAGGGCCTTCGGCGGGCAGCACACCTTGGGCCACCAGCTTGTCGCCATACAGCCGCCGGGTGCCCGGGTGCTTGGCAATCACCTTGTACATGAGCGGCTGCGTCAGTGCCGGCGTGTCTTGTTCGTTGTGGCCCAACTTGCGAAAACAGATGATGTCGACGACGACATCCTTCTTGAAATGCTGGCGGTAATCCATGGCCCAGCGTGTGCACAGCACCACGGCTTCGGGGTCGTCGCCGTTGACGTGCAGCACCGGCGCTTCAATCATCTTCACCACGTCAGTGCAATACAGCGTGCTGCGTGAATCGCGCGGGTCGCTGGTGGTAAAGCCAATCTGGTTGTTGACCACCAGGTGCACCGTGCCGCCCGTGTAGTAGCCGCGTGTCTGCGCCAGCGCGAGTGTCTCCATGACCACGCCCTGGCCCGCAAAAGCCGCGTCGCCGTGCACCAGCACGGGCAGCACCTGCGCGCCAGTCTTGTCGCCTCGGCGGTCCATGCGCGCCTTGACGCTGCCTTCGACCACCGGGTTGACGATTTCCAGGTGGCTGGGGTTGAAGGCCAGGCTCAGGTGCACCGGGCCGCCAGGGGTCGTGATGTCGCTGCTAAAACCTTGGTGGTATTTGACGTCGCCGGCAGGCAGCTCTTCTTTGGCGGTGTGGTCGAACTCGGCAAACAGGTCGGCCGGCATCTTGCCCAGCGTATTGACCAGCACGTTCAAGCGCCCGCGGTGCGCCATGCCGATGACGATTTCTTGCACGCCCGACGCACCGGCGCGCTGCACCAGTTCGTCCATGCTGGCGATGAAACTCTCGCCACCTTCCAGGCTGAAGCGCTTTTGGCCCACGTACTTGGTGTGCAGGTAGCGCTCAAGGCCTTCTGACGCCGTCAAGCGGTCAAGGATGTGGCGCTTTTCGTCGGCCGAGAAGCTGGGCTTGCTGCGAATGGATTCCAGCCGCTCTTGCCACCAGCGTTTTTCTGCGGGGTCGGTGCAGTGCATGAACTCGGTGCCTATGGTGCCGCAGTAGGTTTCACGCAGCGCTTGCACGATCTCGCGCAGCGTCATGTTCTCGGCCTTGCCAAAGTAGGTGTTGGCGGCCGAGAAGGTGATGTCCATGTCCGACTCGGTCAAGTCGTAGAACGTCGGTTCCAGCTCAGGAATCTTGGGGCGCTCGGTGCGCTTGAGCGGGTCCAGGTCGGCCCAGCGCGAACCCAGAAAACGGTAGGCGGCGATGAGCGACTGCACATGCACTTGCTTGCGCGCCACGGCCAGGTCGGCTTCACTGGCCTTGAGGGCAAAGGCGTTGGCCTTGGCGCGCTGGGCGAAGCTTTCAAGCACGGGGGCGTGGGCCACGTCGCGCGCTTCGCTGCCGTCGGTGGCAGGCACGTGCTGCAAGTTGTCGAAGTAGGTGCGCCAGTTGTCGGGCACGCTGCCGGGGTTGTCGAGGTAGGCCTCGTACAACTCTTCCACGTAAGGGGCGTTGCCCCCGAACAGGTAGGAATTGGCCCTGTGTTGCTGCATCATCTTTCGCTCACCTTTGCGCCGGTCTGCGGCACTGTGGATGGGTTCATCAACCTTCCGCGTCCCGGCTGCACCGGTTGGCGGACTAGCGACCCGCCTTGCTGCGAGACTCAATCAGCAAGGGGACGGGAAGGACCGTGTCTATCGTTGGGCGCACTCTAACACCGGGCTACCCAGGGCCTGACCCATGAATTGAGGCCTTTGCATGCGCTAACTCCGGGCGCCAGACCGGGCACGGCAGCGCAGACTCGCGCGCCCATGGCCCACCGAACCATCTTTTTGCACGCCGACGCGCCCGCCAAACCCGCCACGGGTGCGGCTTGCAATGGCTGCGGGGTGTGTTGCGCAGCGCAGCCCTGCCCCCTGGGCATGCTGTTGTCGCGCCGTGTCCACGGCCGGTGCCGGGCCTTGTCGTGGGCTGCGCAAGCCGGCCACTACCGCTGCGGTGTCTTGGCCGAGCCCGCACGTTGGCTGCGCTGGCTGCCGCGCCGCTGGGCGCAGGCCTGGGTGACACGCTGGATTGCCGCCGGCCAGGGTTGCGACAGCGACTTGTTGGCCCAGCCCACCCACACGCAATAGGCGGCAGTCCCAAGCTGGCCTCGGCGTTTCCCCGCTGGCCCTGCGCGCTGTGGGCCCTAGCATCATGGGTTTTCGCCTTTGCGCGATTCCTAGAGGAGCCCCTTGATGAAACTGAGTGCCCTGCTCGTCGCAGCCGTGCTAACCACGTCGTTGACTACCCTTCCGTCAGTGCAAGCCCAGACCCTGCGCTGGGCGGCGCAAAACGACATCCTGACGCTGGACCCGCATTCGCAGAACCACGCCACCACCAACGCCATCTTGTCGCACGGCTATGAAGGACTGACGCGCTACAGCGCGACCTACCAGGTGGAGCCGGCGCTGGCCACCAAGTGGACCTACGTCTCACCGACGCAAGTGCGTTTTGATTTGCGCAAAGGCGTGAAATTCCATGACGGCACGCCCTTCACCGCCGACGACGTGCTGTTCAGCTTTGCCCGCATCAAGCAGCCGCAAGGCACGATGGCGATTTACGTCACCGGCATTGCCGACATCAAGAAGATTGACGACCACACCATCGACGTGATGATGGCCGCGCCCAACCCCATCTTGCTGCGCAACATCATAGATTTCCGCATCATGAGCAAGGCCTGGGCCGAGAAGAACAAAACCACCAACGTGCAGGACTACAAGGCCAAGGAAGAGAATTTCGCCTCGCGCAACGTCATGGGCACGGGCTCTTACCGCATCCTGAGCTGGCAGCCCGAACAGCGCATCATGATGGCCAGCAACGACGCCTGGTGGGACAAGACCCCCGGCAACGTCAAGCAAGTCGTCTACACACCCATCAAGGCCGAAGCCACGCGCGTGGCCGCGCTGCTGTCGGGCGACGTGGACATGCTGACTGACGTGCCCACGCAAGACGTTGACCGCCTGCGCTCTGACAAAAAGCTCAAGGTGGTGGACGGGCCCGAGGTGCGCACCATCTTCCTGGCGCCCGACATCGGCAGCGCCGAGCTGAAGTACAGCAACATCAAAGGCAAGAACCCCTTCAAGGACAAACGTGTGCGCGAGGCGCTCAGCTTGGCCATTGACCGCGAAGCCATCAAGAAAAGCATCATGCGCGGCATGTCGGTGCCAGCGGCCATCATGGTCGCACCCGGTGTCAACGGGCACGATAAGGTGCTGGACACACCGCTCAAAGCCGATGTCGAAAAAGCCAAGAAACTGCTGGCTGACGCGGGCTACCCCACGGGCTTTGAGTTTTCGCTCAACTGCCCCAACAACCGCTATGTCAACGACGAAAAAATCTGCCAGGCGGTGATTGCGATGTGGGCGCGCATTGGCGTCAAGGTCAACCTGGTCAGCGAGAACATGGCCACCTTCATTCAGAAGGTGCAGAACTTCGACAGTTCTATGTACCTGCTGGGCTGGGGCGTGGCCACCTATGACGGCCAGTACGCCGTGCAGTCGCTGGCACGAACACGCACCAGCGGTGCTGATGGCAACTTCAACTTCAGCCGCGTCAGCGACGCCACCGTGGACAAGCTGACCGACGCCATGAAGACCGAGACCGACGTGGCCAAGCGCAACGGCATGATCCGCGACTCTTTGGTGCGCATCAAGGACGAGGTGCTGTTGATTCCTTTGCACCACCAGATTCGCCCCTGGGTGATGAAGGCCGGCGTGAGCACAGTGCACCGTTCTGACGACAGGCCTGAGGCGCGCTTTACCAGCGTGAAGTAAACAGCGCTTGCGCCAATGACAAAGGGCCCTTCGGGGCCCTTTTTTTTTGCGCGCGCGGATCAGGCCGCCAGGCTGTTGCGCACGTGGCGCCCGCCTTGCATCAACAGCCGTATGTGGCGGGCAGGCTCGGCCAGCACCGACGCATCCACCGTGGGCTCGCCATCCACCACCAGCAGATCGGCGTAAGCGCCGGCAACTAGCTGCCCCACATGCGCTTCCTGGCGCAGCAAGCGCGCGGCGGTGTGGGTGGCGCCTTGCAGCACCTGCACCGGCGTCAGGGCCGGTGCGCGCAGCAGGAATTCATTGTTCTGGCGTGCGTGCATGTGGCCCAGCAGGTCGGTGCCAAACACAATCGGCACACCTTCGGCCTGGGCCAGGCGCACGGCGTGGATGCCTTGGTCTTGCACGCCTTTCAACTTGAGCAGCATGGCGTCGCTCCAGCCCAGGCGCTGCCCTTCAGCGGCCAGCGCTTCGTAGGTGGCCAGCGTGGGCACGAAGAAGGCGCCGTGGGTCTTCATGACACGCACCGTGGCTTCGTCGATGAGGTTGCCGTGTTCGATGCTGCGCACCCCCGCCTGCACGGCGCGTGTCACGGCGCGCGGCGAATAGGCGTGGGCCAGCGCGTAGAGGTTGGCGGCTTCGGCTTCTTCCACCGCCGCGCGCAGCTCTTCCATGCTGTACTGCGTGCCGTCGATGGGGTCAGTCGGGCTGCTGACACCGCCGCCTGCCATGATCTTGATGTGGTTGGCGCCGTTGCGCACCTGCTCGCGCACGGCGCGGCGCACTTCGCCCACGCCGTCGGCAATGGCGCCGGCAATGGCCAGGCCGGCGCAGCTGCAAAACAGGCCTTCGCCGCGTACCCCTTTCGGGCGCATGTCGGCATGGCCGCCGGTCTGGCTGATGGGCTGGCCGGCGATGAAGAGGCGCGGGCCTTCGTAGAGGCCGCGCGCCACCGCTTCTTGCAGGCCGAAGTCTGCTCCCGCCGCGTCACGCACGGTGGTGAAGCCGCGGTGCAGCATGTCGCGCAGGATGTGGCTGGACTGCGCGCCAGTCAGTGACGCCGGCTGCAAGGCCAGCGCAAAGAAGTCATGCGATGCGGCAGTAACGTGCACATGCGCGTCGATCAAACCCGGCAGCACGACACGGCCTTGTGCGTCGATGACTTTTGCGTCGTCGACCTGGACCTTTTCTTGCGTCACGGCAGCGATGCGTTCGCCTTCGATGATGAGGGTGCTGTGCGGCAGCAGCGTGCCGCTGGCGCTGTCAAACAGCCTGGCGTTGATGAGAGCCTGGCGCGCCATGTTTACGGCGTGGCAGCAGACGTGGGCGCAGACGCAGCTTGGGCTGGCGCTACCACTTCAGGCGCCGTCCTGGCCGGCACCGGGTCGCGCGGCGGCAATTGCGCCGTGCCACCCACGCCCACACTGATGCCACCCGTGCCGACGCTGACCCCGGCGCTCAGACGCCCGTCGCTGTTGACACCGACGCCGATGCTGCCAATGCCCGGGATGGGCAGGCTGATGCCCAGGCCCACGCTGGAGCAGCCGGCGAGCACACACACGCTGGTGACCAGCGCGGAGATGCGGACCATGACGGGGCGGTGCAGTTCGTTCATGCGTGCAGCATAGCGCCGTGGCGGCCTTTGTGCCCCGACTTCAGGCGGGCACGGCAATGCGCTGGCGGGCCGCCAACAACTCAGCGCGCAGCCGCGCCACCATCTGCGCCACCGGCAACACGGCCTTGACGCCACCTATGCCTTGGCCGCAGCCCCAGATGTCTTTCCAGGCTTTGGATTTGCTGCCTTCGCCGCCACCAAAGCTCATCTTGCTGGGGTCGCTCTCGGGCAGGTTGTCGGGGTCCATGCCGGCATTGCGAATGCTGGGCTTGAGGTAGTTGCCGTGCACACCCGTGAACAGGCTGCTGTAGACGATGTCGTCGCTGTTGCTGTCGACAATGCACTGCTTGTAGGAGTCAGACGCGCGCGCTTCGTCGGTGGCGATGAAGGCCGATCCGATGTAGGCGAAGTCGGCGCCTGCAGCCAAGGCGGCCAACACGCCGCTGCCGGTGCTGATGGCGCCACTCAGGGCGAGCGGGCCGTTGAACCATTCGCGAATTTCTTGCACCAGCGCGAAGGGGCTTTTCACGCCGGCGTGGCCGCCGGCGCCGGCCGCCACCCCCACCAAACCGTCAGCGCCTTTGTCGATGGCTTTGTGGGCGAAAGCGTTGTTGATGATGTCGTGCAGCACGACACCGCCCCAGCTGTGCACGGCATCGTTCACGTCGGTGCGCGCGCCCAAGGACGTGATGACGATGGGCACTTTGAACTTGGCGCAGACCTGCATGTCGTGGTCCAGCCTGTCGTTGCTTTTGTGCACGATCTGGTTGATGGCAAAGGGCGCGGCCTTTTGCTGCGGATGGTCACGGTCCCAGGCGGCCAAGGTTTCGGTGATCTCGGCCAGCCACTCTTCCAATTGCGACGCGGGCCGCGCGTTGAGCGAAGGCATGCTGCCCACGACGCCGGCCTTGCACTGTTCAATGACCAGTTTGGGGTTGCTCACTATGAACAGCGGCGCGCCGAAGATGGGCAGCGGAAGGTTTTGCAATACGCGGGGCAAAGACATCAGAAAGACTCCAGGGCCAGGGCGGTGACGGCGTGTGCGCCTTCGACAATGCTGTCGCGCAGCGCCGGGGCTTTGTTGAGGATGTGGTCGGCGTAGAAATGCGCGGTGACGATCTTGGCGCGCATGAAGTCGGCGTCAACGCCTTGCGCCAGGCGGTCTTCGGCAACGATGAGCGCGCGCGCCATCTGCCAGCCCGCCACCACCGTGCCGGCCAGCATCAGGTAGGGCACGCTGCCGGCGAACACGGCGTTGGGGTCCCCCTTGCTCTTGGTCGCGACAAAGTCAACCGCGTCGACAAAGGCTTGGCGGCCCGCGCCCAGGCGTTTGGCCATGGCGCGGCAGGGCGCGCTGTCACGTTGGGCTAACGCTTGAACGGTGGTGTCTATCTGCGCCGCAATGCCATGGGCCACAGCACCGCCGTCACGCGCCGTTTTGCGGCCCACCAGGTCATTGGCCTGAATAGCGGTGGTGCCTTCGTAGATGGTGAGTATCTTGGCGTCGCGCAGGTGCTGCGCCGCGCCGGTCTCTTCGATGAAGCCCATGCCACCGTGCACCTGCACGCCCAGGCTGGCCACGTCCAGTGCCATCTCGGTCGACAGGCCTTTGATCAGCGGCACCAAGAATTCGTAGAAGGCCTGGTTCTGTGCGCGCACCTCTTTGTCGGCATGCGCGTGCGCGGCGTCATAGGCCGCCGCACCCACCAGGGCCATGGCGCGGCAGGCTTCGGTGTAGGCGCGCATGGTCATGAGCATGCGGCGCACATCGGGGTGGTGGATGATGGGCGCGGCGCCGCGCATGCTGCCGTCCACGGGGCGGCTTTGCACGCGGTCACGCGCAAAAGCCACCGCCTGTTGATAGGCGCGCTCGGCCAGTGCGATGCCCTGCACGCCCACGCCGTAACGCGCGGCGTTCATCATGATGAACATGTATTCCAGGCCTCGGTTTTCCTGGCCGATGAGGCTGGCCACCGCGCCGCCGTGGTCGCCGTATTGCAAGACCGCCGTGGGGCTGGCCTTGATGCCCAGCTTGTGTTCGATGCTGACGCAGTGCACGTCGTTGCGGCTGCCGTCAGGCATGAATTTCGGGCAGATGAAGAGGCTGATGCCTTTCACGCCTTCAGGTGCGCCCACCACACGCGCCAGCACCAGGTGGACGATGTTGTCCGCCATGTCGTGCTCACCGTAGGTGATGAATATCTTCGTGCCAAAGAGCTTGTAGCTGCCGTCAGGCTGCGGTTCGGCGCGCGTGCGCACCATGCTCAGGTCGCTGCCCGCTTGCGGCTCGGTGAGGTTCATCGAACCCGTCCAACTGCCGTCCACCAGCTTGGGAATGATGCGGGCTTTTTGTTCTTCGGTGCCTGCCGTGAGCAGCGCTTCGACAGCGCCGTCAGTGAGCAGCGGGCACAGCGCAAAACTCAGGCTGGCGCTGTTGACCATCTCGCTGCACGCAGCGTGGATGAGCTTGGGCAGGCCTTGGCCGCCATACGCCGCCGGATGCTGCAAGGCCTGCCAGCCGCCAGCCGCAAACTGCTTGAAGGCAGCCTTGAAACCCGGTGAGGTGGTGACCACGCCGTTGGCAAACGAGGAGGGGTTTTGATCGCCCGGCCAGTTCAGCGGCGCCACCACGCCTTCGTTGAACTTGGCGCTTTCTTCCAGCACGGCGGCTGCCGTGTCATAACCTGCATCTTCATAGCCAGGCAAGGCTGCCACGGCGTCGATGCCGGCCAGCTCTTTCATCACGAACAGCATGTCCTTGACGGGGGCGCGGTAGCTCATGGTGTCTCCTGCAGATGGAACAAGGGCGCCGCAACGTTCAACACACGGGGCGCCCTTTTTGGATGCGAGATCAGAGCAACTTGACCAACTCTGGAACAGCAACAAACAGGTCAGCCTCGAGCCCATAGTCAGCGACGCTGAAGATGGGCGCTTCGGCGTCCTTGTTGATGGCCACGATGACCTTGCTGTCCTTCATGCCCGCCAGGTGCTGGATGGCGCCGCTGATGCCGCAAGCGATGTAGAGCTGCGGCGCCACGATCTTGCCGGTCTGGCCGAC
>JANNEX010000079.1:0-5616 GCA_031379155.1 Rubrivivax sp. | reverse complement strand
GCACGGTGAAGACCAACTTCGTGTGCACGCTGGGCCATGGCGACGCCGCCAAGCTCAAACCGCGCGGGCCGCGCCTGTCGTTTGAGCAGGCCTGCCAGTTGGCGTGAGCGCATCACGACGTGGTGGGTTGAGCGCATGAAGTCAGAGCCTGACCCTTACCCGCGTGAAGCGCTGTGGCTGGCCCTGGGCTTGGCGGTGTGGCTGCTGGCCACGCTGTGGGCGCGGCCACTCCTGCTGCCCGACGAAGGCCGCTACGCCGGCGTGGCGCTGGAAATGCTGCATGGCAGCGCCACCGTGCCGACGCTCAACGGCCTGCCCTTTTTCCACAAGCCGCCCTTGCTGTATTGGCTGGACATGGCCGCCATGAGCGTCTTTGGCATCGACGCTTTTGCCGTGCGACTGGGCCCGGCGCTGCTGGCCTGGGCCATGGGTCTGGCGTTGTTTGTGCACCTGCGGCGTTGGCATGGCAGCGGCGTGGCACGCGCGGGGCTGTGGGTGCTGGCCACCAGCCCGCTGTATTTTGTGGGCGCGCAGTACGTCAACCACGATGTGGGCGTGGCCGCCTGCATCAGCGTGGCGGTGCTGGCAGCCGTGCGCGCGCTTGAGGAGCCTGCTGCGCGCTGGCAGTTGTACTTGCTCTTGGCCTGGCTGTTCTGCGCCCTGGGCGTGCTGGCCAAGGGCTTGATTGGCGTCGTGTTGCCGGCGCTCATCGTGCTGCCTTGGCTGTTGGCGCAACGGCGTTGGCGCGACGTGCTGCGCTTGCTGCACCCCCAAGGCCTGCTGCTGTTTGTGGCCGTGGTGGCGCCGTGGATGTGGGCCATGCAGTTGCGCTACCCAGGTTTTTTTGACTACTTCATTGTGGAGCAACACTTTCGGCGTTATGCCGGCGCCACCTTCAATAACCAGGAGCCGTGGTGGTTCTTCCTGGTTGTGCTGCCGCTGTTGATGTTGCCCTGGAGTTTGTGGCTGTGGCCAGCGATGCGCCAGCGTGGCGCGCAGGTCGCCCTGTACCTGTGGTGGCTGGCCGTGGTGGTGGCTTTCTTTTCCTTGCCTGCCTCCAAACTCGTCGGTTATGTCATGCCTGCCTTAACGCCCATGGCGGCGCTGCTGGCGCTGGCCTTGCAGGCCACGCCAAACGTGCGGCGCTTGGCTCTGGGAGCGGCAGTCCTGTGCATTGCCATCGTGGCCGGTTTGGCCTGGAAGGCGCCGGGCTCGCACCGCGACGTGGGCCTGGTGCTGGGCCAGCGTTTGTTGGCCGGCGAGCGTGTCGTATTTGTCGAGCAGTACTTCTATGACGTGCCTTTTTATGCTGAACTGAAGCAGCCGGTTCATGTGGTCTCGCAATGGGATGACCCCGAGATTGCGCAACACGACAACTGGCGCAAGGAGCTGCACGACGCAGCGCGTTTTGCGCCCACAGCGGATCAGCAATGGCTTTGGCCTTGGGCGCGTGTGGCCGAGTTGGCCTGCGGTGGCCGCGCCACCTGGTGGCTGACCAGCGCCGAGACCTTGCCGCGTTTGCGTGTGGTGCCTGGCCTGCAGTCGCTGCAAGTCGTGTTCGCAGGGCACCACGCCGTCTTGCTGCGCTCGCCCGCAGCGGCCTGTGCCCCCTCGGCGGCACCATGACGCCACTCTTGCGCTACACCCTGGTGGGCGCCTGGGCCACCGCCGTGCACTGGTTGCTGGTGGCGGCGCTGGTGGAAGGCCTGCACGTCGCGCCTTGGCTGGCATCCGGTGTGGGCGCCGTGGTGGGCGCGCAGGTGGCCTTTGCCGGCAACCGTCGCATCACCTTTGACCACCGTGGCGCCGCACTGCCCGCGTGGTGGCGCTTCATGGGCACGGCGGCGTTGGCGGCCGTATGTGGCATGGCCGTGGTGGCCGCCGGTGTGGCCATCGGCCTGCACTACTTGCTGGCTCAGGCCATCGCCACTGCGCTCAATTTGATTGTTGGCTTTGCGATCAATCGCCGTTGGACCTTTGCGCGTTGAAGGCCAGTGTGACGCCAGCGGCTTGCAAGTCGGCCGCAAAATCGGGGCCGACGAGGTAGGCGAGTTCACGCACGCGAGCCGCGGCAATCGGATCCTGCGCTGGCGCCGCCGCTTCACCCGGATGGCAGAACAGCAAAGCGCCCTGCGCTGGCGCTTGCGCCAGCCAGGCTTGCATCAAGTGGCGATAGTCAGTTTGCACGAAGTCGTACACGCCCAGCAAGGTCGTATTGCTGGCCTGGTGGATTGAGGTCAGCGCACGCCCCAAGGCGCGGCCACCGCTGGCCGCAATGACCAGGCGCTTGAAGACAAAACCGGGTCCGGCGACATGGCCGGTGTGGCGTGCGCGCAAGCCAGGTCGGCGGGCCAGTTCCGCCAACACGGGCTTGCGCACGCCGGGCAGGTGGATGACGTGCTGGTGGCCGTCCAGGTGCGCGGGCGGCCCGCCCACCGCAGCTTCAAAACAGGCCAGTTGTGCGCGCAATTCTTCACTCAGGGCGGCCAGTGGCAGCGGGCGCAATGGGTGCAGGTGCGACAGCAACAGCAAGCGCGGTAACGAAGGCAGTTGCGGCCAGACACGGCGCAAGGCGTCACTCAGCGGGCGACCTTCTGTCAGGTTGAAATGCAGGCCCAGCCGCAGGTGGCCAGCGCGGGTCGCCGGCAGGCCGATCAATTCACTCAAGCACGTGGTCCAGCGCGAAGAGTTGACTAGGCATGACACCTCGGTCAAGCGCGCGGCGGCGGCGGCGCGCAGGATGCCCCGGTTGACGGCTTCGCTGTGGCCAAAGTCGTCGGCGCACACTGCCAATTCACGCACCGGGCGAGCCAGGCCCTGGTTCATGGCGGGTCGATCAAACCCTGGCCCGCCATTTCGCGCACCACGTACAGCGGCCGGTGTTTGACCTCGTCAAAGATGCGGCCCACGTATTCGCCCAGGATGCCGATGGACAGCAATTGCACGCCGCTGAAAAACATCAGGCTCACCACCACCGTGGGCCAACCGGGTACGTCGTGGCCGTTGAGCAGGTAGTCAATCACGATCCAGCTGCCGTAGCCGATGGAAGCTGTCGCCACCGCCGCGCCCACACCGCTCCACAGGCGCAGCGGCAGTGTCGAAAAGGCCGTCACACCGGTCAAGGCCAGCGCCAGAAGGCGCACCAGCGAGAAACTGCTGTGGCCACTGGCGCGCGGCCCGGGCGTGTAGGGAATGAAGAGGGTGCGAAAGCCGACCCAGGCGTACAAGCCTTTGAGAAAGCGGTTGCGTTCTGGCAGTGACAACAAAGCTCGCAGCACCTGGCGGTCCAGCAAACGGAAGTCACCCGCGTCGGCTGGAATGGGCATGGGCGAGCCGGCATTGACGATGCGGTAGAACAGCCGCGTGCCCAGCCGCTTGGCCCACGATTCGTCGGCGCGTGTGTCGCGCAAAGCGCACACCGAATCGGCGCCATCGCGCCAGGCTTGCAGCATCGTGGGCAGCAGGCCCAGCGGGTGCTGGCCGTCGGCGTCGAGCATGATGACCACGTCGCCGCGCGCCTGCTCCAGGCCGGCGGTGAGCGCGGCTTCTTTGCCGAAGTTGCGTGACAAGCCTAGGTAGCGCACGCCGCTGTGATGCAGCCAATCGCGCATCACGGCCGCCGTGGCGTCGCGGCTGCCGTCATCGACGACGATGACTTCCCAGCGCGGCGACAAGGCCGCCAGCATGTTGATCAACGGACCCAACAGACGCGGCAGGTTGTTGGCTTCGTTGTACGCCGGTACGACGCAGCTGATGGCGGGCGCGGCGTGTGCGCGCCGCGCAGTGGCGTCGCCCAGTGCGGGCAACGAGTTCGGTGGGTTCACAAGTCAGGAATGGGAGTCTGCGGCGACATCCAGTAGACCACGAAGGGTTGGGCCTCGAATTGGAAACCACGTGCCGACTTGGCCACGCTGACGGCGAGACGCTCGGCCGACCAGGCTTGCGCTTGTTCCTGGCAGGCCTCGTCGTCCTGGGCGCACACGATGAGGCCGCCTTGGCTCAGCACCTGGCCGACGTCGACCCAAGGTGTTTCAGTGGCCGGTTGCCACAGGCTCCAGTAGCGCGGGTGTGAAGGCGCGTAAAAGGATACGGATGCGGCCAGCGCGCGCGTGCCGGTGATCCACGGCAAGGCCTTCTGATGCTTGGCCTGCCAGCGCTCTGACAGATGCAATGCCAGTTCTGCGCGGGGCTCCATCACGGCGGGCAGGCGCAGCGAGGCGCGTGCGTGCCACCACAGCGGTGCCAACAGCGCCACCACCAGCCAGGCGGTGGCCAAGGTGGACCACAGCCGGCGCAGGTTCAGGCGCGCACCGGCCTCATGGGCGCGCTGCACCGCCAGCAGCGCAAGGCCGGCCGCGATGGCCAAGCCCCAGACCCACGCCGTGCGCGCGCCGCTGACCAGGGTGATGGCCATGGTGGCCAGTACAGGCAGGGTGGCCAGCAGCCACACCGGGTCGCTGCGCGGGCGCACTGGCGCGCTCAGGACGGCGACAAAAGCGCGTTTGCGCGTGCCGGGTTCCAGCGCTGTGCACAGGGCCACAAAGGCCAGCAGCGGAAACACGGCTTGCACCAGGGCAAAGTTGAGCGCGCGCATGAGCGACGCAGAAGGCAGTTGCTGCCCCGTGGCGGCCTGCGCGTATTGCAGTGGCCCGTGGGTCTGTGACAGAAGCCAGTTGGCGTGCGGCGCAAAACACAGCACCGCCGTCGCGCTGGCGAGCAAGAAGGACGACGTCCGCAGCCGTGTTCGCCAAGCCGGTAACCACAGTGCGGTCACCAGCAGCGACAGCAGCATCACCGCCGAGTAGTACTTGCCCAGCAGCGCCAGCGCCGCCATCACGCCGCACAGCAGCGCGTCTTGCGTGCGGCCGCGCTGCATCAAGCGCACAAAGAGCGCCATCGTCCAGGGCCAGGTTGAGATGAGAACGGCGTTGGCGTTGAAGCGCATGCCCAACGTGGTCAACCCCGGCGCCAGCGAGGCCACGGCCACCGCCAGCAGTACCCAGCGGCCGGGCAGGAATTCGCGCGCCAGCACGGCCAGTCCGGCCAGGCCAATGGCGCTGTTCAAGGCCGCCAGCAGTGAATAGCCCAGTTGCGATTCGCTCACCACGCTGAACCAGGCGCCTGCGATCCAGGCCGACAGCGGCGGGTGTTTGTAGTAGCCCCATTGCCAGCCCTGAGCCCATGCGTAGGCTTCGACCATGTCGCCGGGGGCGTCGAAGTTGGAGCGCGAAGCCCAGCCCACCCAGGTCCATAGCAACACGTGGCACAGCAGCAGGCAAGCCAGTTGCGCTTGCAGCGATAGCGCGCGCACCTGTGGCCGCGCCAGCACGGTGATGTTTTGAACTTGACTCACGGCCCTCTCGCGCTCTGACCTTGCGGCGCAAAAGCGGACCGACAAGCTCTACATCACTGGAGCCGTCAATGTAAAGGAATGTGAACGGATGAAACTTAGGGTTTGCTGAGGGTGTGGCTGCGTCACCCCGCAGCTTGGGGGGTACTGGCGGTGGCCACGGCAACCGTCCGCTCAATCGGCGCTGTCGCCTTGTTCGGCCCAGCCTGCACCGCGCTGCGCCCTTTCCTGGCGGCGCTGCTCACGTTCACGCGACCACTGCTCTT
>JANNEX010000066.1:0-5293 GCA_031379155.1 Rubrivivax sp. | reverse complement strand
ACGTTCCAGCGCAAGGCGCGCGCCCTGAACTTGGCCACCGCGTGGTCGCGCGAATTTTCAATGCTGTCGTAAAAGCTGGGAATGACCAGCAGCGTAAGCAGCGTGCTGGTGATGGTGCCGCCGATGATGGCCACTGCCATGGGCCGGTAGAACTCACCGCCCTCGCCCACGCCAATGGCCACCGGCAGCATGCCGGCGATCAGCGCAAAGGTCGTCATCAGGATCGGCCTCAAGCGCTTTCGGCCGGCGGCCATCAGCGCTTCTTCACGGTCCATGCCCTGGGCTTCGCGCACACGCGCTGCGTCGAGCAGCAGGATGGCGTTTTTGGCCACCAGACCCACCAGCATGATGACGCCAATGAAGCTCATCAAATTCAGCGTGCCGCCGGTGAGCAACAGCGCCAGCACGACACCAATCAGCGACAGCGGCAAAGACACCATGACGGCCAGCGGCGCGGTGAATGAAGAGAACTGCACCACCAGCACAAAGTACATCAACATGACGCCTGAAACCAGCGCAATGCCCATTTGTTTGAATACTTCTTGCTGGTCACGCGAGGCACCGGCCAGTTCAAGCCCATAACCGGGGGGATAGTCCATGGCGCGCGCCAGTTTCATAGCGTCGGCCGTGACTTCGCCCGACGAGCGGCCCTGCGCATTGGCCGCCACGCTGATGGTGCGTTTGCCGTCGGAATGCTGGATTTGGCTAGGCCCTTTGCCCATGGTGACGGTGGCAATCTGCTCCAGCGGCACCATGCGGTTGCTGCCACTCACGGCCACGGGCAAGCGTTCAATGTTGCTGGCGTCGACACGGTCGTTGGGGTGCAGACGCACCGCCACATCGCGCGTTTCACCTGTGGGGTCAACCCAGTCGCCCACTTCGACACCGGCAAATGCCACACGCAGCGCCTGTGCCGCATCGGCCGCAGAAATGCCCAGGGTGTTGGCCAGGCCGCGGTCCAGTTCGATCTTCATTTCGGTCTGCGGGTCTTGCTCGGACAGGCCCACATCCACCGCGCCGGGCACATCGCGCAGCTTGGCCATGAACTGGTTGGTGATGTCCAGCAGCTTGCGTGAATCGGGGCCGGTGAAGCGTATCTGCACCGGCTTTTGCGCGCCGTTGTTCAAGTCTTCCAGCACCACGTATTCGGCACCGATGAGGCGCGCCGTGAGCGTGCGCAGCTGCGCGGCAATCTCTATCGATGAACGCTTGCGCTCGGTGCTCTTGCCGATGTCGATGAAGATGCGCCCACCACCCGGGTTGACCGAGCTGTTGGTGGCCACGGTTTCTGGCATCAAGCGCGCCAGTGCGGCGGCACTTTCCACCTTCAGGCGCGCGTATTCCAAGCTGCTGCTGGGCGGCGTGCGCACCTCCACGGCAATCGTGCCGCCGTCAGACACCGGCAAGAAACTGGAGCCGCCAAACTTCATGTGCAGCGCCAGCGCGCCCACCAGGCTGGCCACGGCAAACACCACCATCCAGCGCCGGTGGTGCAAGGCCCAGGCGATGACGCGGCCGTAGCGGTCGGCCTGGTGGTCAAACCAGACATTGAAGCGCGCCAGCAGTTTTGTGATGCCGGTCTTGGGCGCGTCGTGATGCCCCGGCGGGTCGCCCCAATAGGCCGACAGCATGGGGTCGAGCGTGAAGCTGATGAACAAGCTCACCAGCACCGAGGCCACCACCGTCAAACCGAAGGGCCGGAACCATTCGCCCGAGACACCCGGCATGAAAGCCACCGGCACAAACACGGCCACGATGGAGAAGGTGGTGGCGGCCACCGCCAGGCCGATTTCTGCCGTGCCGTTCAGCGCCGCCGTGCGCCGGTCTTCACCCAGTTCCATGTGGCGCACGATGTTCTCGCGCACCACGATGGCGTCGTCAATCAACACGCCAATAGCCAGGCTCAGGCCCAACAGGCTCATGAAGTTCAGCGTAAAGCCGCACAGCCACACGGCGATGAATGCCGCCACCACCGACGTCGGCAGCGACAGCGCGGTGATCAAAGTGGAGCGCCAGGAATTCAAAAAGATGTAGACCACCAGAATAGTTAGGCCGGCGCCAAAGACCAGCGCGTGGACCACGTTGTCCAGGCTGTTCTGCGCATCTTTGCCACCGTCGCGCACCACTTCAAGCTGAGTGCCTGCAGGCAGCGTTTTGCTGATCTCGCCGACCAGTTTGCGCACTGCAGCGGCCACGCTCACGGTGCTGCCTTCACGCGTGCGGATGATGGACAAGCCCACGTTGGGGTTGCCATTGCGCACCGAAAAACCGCTGACTTCGGCAAAGCCATCACGCACAACAGCCACCTGGGCCAGGCGCACCAATTCGTTGCCACGGCGCTTGACGACGATCTGGCCAAAATCTGACGGCGACTCAATCCGGCCCACCAGCCGTATGCTCTGGTCTTCCAGCGTGCCACGCACTTTGCCCACCGGCGCAGTGGCGTTTTGCGCACGCAGCGCGGCCACCACATCGGTGACCGAGACCTCAAACTCACGCAGCTTTTCGCTGCGCAAAAGCACCGACAACTCGCGCTTGAGCGCGCCGTTCACGTTGACCACCGCGACACCGGCGACACCGCGAAACTGGTCGGCCAACTGGTCTTCGGCCAGGCGCGAAATCTCGGCATGGCTGAGCATCTTTGAAGACAGCGCCAACTGCACGATGGGCTGCGCTGCCGGGTCCAGGCGCTGCAATATGGGCTCGCGCATTTCCAGCGGCAACTTGTAGCGCACCGAGGCAATGGCGTTGCGCACTTCGTCGGCGGCCACCACCATGTTCTTGTCGAAGTTGAAGATGACGACCAGCGTGGCGCTGCCCTCGGCCGCTGTGGCGCGCAACTGGTCCACACCGGCAATGCCTTGCAGGGCCTTTTCAATGCGGTTGACGACCTCGCGCTCCACGGTGTCGGGCGAGGCACCGGGGTAAGGGATGTTGACCACCAGCACCGGCTGCTCAACGTCAGGAATCTGGTTGACGCGCAGCTTGGACAAGGCCAGCAGGCCCAGGGCCATCAGGGCGATGATGATGACGATCATCGCCACCGGGCGTTTGATGCTGAATTCTGAGAGGAACATGGTCGCCTCACCTGGCCGCAGAGGCGGCTACCGCAGCCACCGGTGTGCCCGTGGCAGCCGCGAGTTCAACCGTTTGGCCATCCACGAGTAAGCGGCCCGGTCTGCGCAACACGCGGTCGCCCACACTCAAGCCTGAGAGCACGGGATATTCACCCGAGCGCACGTCTCGGTCACCCAGCTTCACCGCCACCTTGGCCACGGTGTTGCCATTCAGGCGCCAGACCTGGGTGTTGTCGCCCACGCGCACGACGCTGTTTTCAGACAGCGTCAGCGCCTGCGCGCCGCCCGTCAAGATGCGGCCTTCGGCAAACAGGCCGGCCACGCGCGGCGCCTGTGCCGGGTCGGCAAAAGCCACCAGCACTTCCACCTGCCGCGTCACCGCATTGGCGGCGGCGTCAACACGCTTGACGCTGCCCACAAAGTCAGACTTGGCATAGCCGTTGACACGAAAGCTCACGGCCTGGCCCAGCTTGATTTCGCTCATGCGGTCGGCCGACACCAGGCCTTCAAAACGCATGCTGCGTGGGTCTATGACCTTGACCAGTTCTTTGCCCGTGGCCGCCGTGTCACCCACCGACACCTTGCGCTCACTGACGACACCATCAAATGGCGCACGCACTTCCGTGCGGCGTAACTGCTGGCGCGCCGACACCAAGCGCGCCTTGGCCGCCACCAGATCACTTTGCGCGTTGTTGCGGCGCACCTCCGCGTCTTCCAGCGCCTGCATCGATGTCATGCCCTGGGCCTGCAAGGTCTTCAAACGCTGCACCTGACGCTCGGCCTGATCAAAGGCCTGCGACGAGGCACGCACGGCTTCGTCGGCCGACAGCAGGCTGTCGCGGAAGGCGGTGTCGTCCAGGCGCACCAGCAAGTCGCCACTGCGCACCGCTTCGCCGTTGTCTTTGAGCACCTGCTGCACCACGGCGCTGATCTCGGCGCGCAAGTCGGCGCGGCGTTCAGCCTGCAAAGACCCTGTGATGACGGGGCCGGTGGCCAGGAGGCTGGGCTGCAGCGTGCGCAGATCCTCCGAAGCCAGCAGCACCACGGTGGTGGACTTGGCGGCGGACGCGGCCTTGTCGGGCGTTTTGGCCGCGCCTTCCGGTCGGCCGCAGGCCACCAGGGCTGCAGCCATGAGGGTGGCAAAAAACAATGTGCGCATGGGCAAAGCGATAGGCATGGGCGGCATGAAAATCAGGCGTTGCGCTGTGGCGCACCGCGACCAAAGTTTGGAACAGCCGCGAGACTAACCGTCTTGCCCCGCAGCAGGCCTCAGCTTGCGATGAAGTGGTGGCCAGGCGGCGCCAATGGCCACCTGTTGAGGCGAGCAGACGTGAGCGGGCCAACATGCCATCTGAGCACCGCCAACCCAGTGGGCGACCCAGAAAAAAGCACCGGGCGTTGCCGCCAGGTGCTTGTTCTTCCTACCGACCGCTTTCGCGGAAATTTGGTAGGCGCGATTGGACTCGAACCAACGACCCCCACCATGTCAAGGTGGTGCTCTAACCAGCTGAGCTACGCGCCTATTGAGTCAACAATTATATAGGAGCCCAACGCAGCCACCAGGCGCACCCCTACCTACGCCGCGCGTGACGAACGCCCTGCACGCGGCCTATCTGGGTCAGCACCAGGGCCAGGCGGCCCACGTCGGGCACTTCCACGGTGAAGGTCATCCAGGCACTGCTGCGGTCTTTGGCGCTTTGTGTTTGCACGCCAATGACGTTCATCTTGTCTTTGGCAAACACTTCTGACACATCGCGCAGCAGGCCCGGCCTGTCGTCGGCTTCGACCACCACGTCCAGGGGGTAGACGGCGCGCTTTTCTGTGGCCGGTGCGCCCCACTCCACCTCGATGACACGGCCCGGTGAGCCCTGGGCCATGTGGCGCAAATTGCTGCAGTCGCGCCGGTGCACGGCCACTCCTCGGCCACGTGTCACGAAGCCGGCGATGGCGTCGGGCGGAGCCGGGCGGCAGCAGCGCGCCAGGTGCGTGAGCAAAGAATCCATGCCCACCACCAACACGCCGCCACGGCTGCTGCTGTCGCTGCGCGGGCGGTGCAAGGCGATCTGGTCGTCGGTCTTTTGCGGCTCGGCTGGGCGCAGCAGGTTCTCGATATTGCGCAGCGAATACTCGTCCTTGCCCACCACTTCAAACAGCGCGTCGGCGCCTTTGAAGCCCAGTTGCTCGGCCAGCGAATCACGCTCCACCGCCGTGCGGCC
>JANNEX010000064.1:0-1917 GCA_031379155.1 Rubrivivax sp. | reverse complement strand
GTAGCGCGCCACGGCTTCGCTCAAAGTGCTGCCGCCCAGCTTGGTCTCGGCCGCTTGCACTTTGTCCACCAAGGCCTTGTAGCGCGCGGCGTAGGCGCCGTCTTGGTAGCCGGTGAGGAAGTCCACGCGCGTGGCCACCATCTCGGCCAGGCCGGGTTTTTTCACAAACTGGATCACGGCTTGCGCCTTGAACAGCGCCTGCACGGCAGCCAGGTCGTGCGCGCAATGCCGGCCCCATTCAAACGCGGCCGTGTTGTTGTCGATCTGCACACCGTTGAGCTCAATGGCCCGCATCAGCGCCGCCAAGCTCACCGGAATGCGGCCCTGCTGCCAGGCGTAGCCCAGCATCAGCGGGTTGGTGTAAATGCTGTCGCCCAGCATCTGCACTGCCACTTGCTCAGCGTCAAAAGCGCCCACCAGCGCGTCGCCCACGCTGGCGCGCACAGCAGCTTCACAGTTGCCACCGGGGAACTTCCAATCCGGGTTTTTCACGAAGGCGGCAGTGGGTGTGCCATGCGTATTCAATGCCACGTAGGTGCGGCCCTGCTGCATGACGGTCAGCGTGTACTTGGCTGCGCCCACGATGCTGTCGCAGGCAATCACCAGGTCGGCCTGCGCGGTGTCCACCTTGGTGGTGTGAATGGCTTCGGGGCGGTTGGCAATCTGGATGTGGCTCCAGGTGGCGCCGCCCTTTTGTGCCAGGCCACCGGCGTCTTGCGTGACCACACCCTTACCTTCCAAGTGAGCCGCCATGCCCAGCAACTGGCCAATGGTGATGACGCCTGTGCCACCCACACCACCGACCACGATGCCCCAGGCTTTCTCGGCCAGTGGCAGCGCGGGTTCGGGCAAGGCGGGCAGGCCAGCCAGCGAGCCACGCTGTTCTTTCTTGGGCTTCTTCAGTTGCCCACCTTCGACGGTGACAAAGCTGGGGCAGAAGCCTTTGACGCAGCTGAAATCCTTGTTGCAGCTGTTCTGGTTGATGCGGCGTTTGCGGCCGAAGTCAGTCTCGACGGGCTCCACGCTGAGGCAGTTGCTTTGCACGCTGCAATCGCCGCAGCCTTCGCACACCAGCTCATTGATGACGACGCGCTTTTCGGGGTCCACCATCTTGCCGCGCTTCCTGCGGCGGCGCTTTTCAGTCGCGCAGGTCTGGTCGTAGATGATGACCGTCGTACCTTTCATCTCGCGGAACTGGCGCTGGATGCTGTCCAGCTCATCGCGGTGGTGCACGGTGACACCACTTTCCAACGTTAGCCCGTCGTACTTCTCAGGCTGGTCGGTGACGATGACCAGCTTGGCCACGCCTTCGCTGACCAGGCTTTTCATGATCTGCAAGACCGTGTGCCCCTCGGGTCTTTCGCCGACTTGCTGGCCACCGGTCATGGCCACGGCGTCGTTGTACAAAACCTTGTAGGTGATTTTCACGCCCGAGGCGATGCTCTGGCGTATGGCCAGGCTGCCGCTGTGAAAGTAGGTGCCGTCGCCCAGGTTGGCGAAGACATGCGCGTCCTTGCTGAAGGGCGCCTGGCCGACCCAGGCCACACCTTCGCCGCCCATCTGGCTGAAGGTGCTGGTGCTGCGGTCCATCCACACCGCCATGTAGTGGCAGCCAATGCCGGCCAGCGCGCGGCTGCCTTCGGGCACACGCGTGCTGGTGTTGTGCGGGCAGCCGCTGCAAAACCACGGCGCGCGGTCGCCGGTGTCGGCCTTGGCAGCGGCCAATTGGGCTTCACGCGCGCTAACGATGGCCAGGCGCTGGTCCATGCGTGCAAAGATGTCGGCGGGGATGCTGCCGTCGCGGCCCAGCTTCTTCAAACGCTTGGCGATGGCTTTTGCAATGATGGCCGGCGTCAGGTCGGCCTTGGCACGCAGCAGCCAGTTTTCACTCGGGTTGGGCATGCTCCATTCGCCGCC
>JANNEX010000039.1:0-2157 GCA_031379155.1 Rubrivivax sp. | reverse complement strand
TCGTTGGCGACAAACACACCCTGCCCCAGCGAGCAGTGTTGGCCAATGCGCGCGCCCGAGCAGACATGCGCAAAGTGCCACACCTGCGTGCCATCACCAAGCTGCGCGCCGTCGTCCACAATGGCGCTGGGGTGGATGACCACAGCCACCTAAAACACCAGCGGCAGACCCACACGCACGCCGTCGCGGGCGCTGCGGTAGGCGGCGATAATGACTTCCAGCGAACGCAGGCCTTCATAACCGTCGACTTCAGCGTGCTTTTGGCCGCGCAGTGAACCGATGACGTTGTCGTAGTACAGCGGGTGGCCAAAGCCGTAGACCGAGGGCGTGGCATAACTGGCGTCTTTGACGGCAGCGTCTTCGGGCCTTGCCTGATCGAACTCCCAATGTTCGATGCGGTTGACGGCCACGCCGCCCACACGCACCGTGCCACGTTCGCCCAAGATCGTGATGCTGCCTTCGAAGTTTTTGCCGTGCGTGAGCATGGTCACATTGACGCTGGCCAGGCCGCCGCTGCGCAGGCGCAGGCTCATGACACCACTGTCTTCGGCTTCGATGGCGCGCGCTTGGGTGGCGGTGTAGGCGTGCACGCTGTCCACCGGGCCGACCAGCCAGTCCACCATGTCCACATAGTGGCTGGCCTGGTTGAGGAAGGCGCCGCCGTCCATGTCCCAACGGCCGCGCCAGGGCGCTTCGTCGTAATAGCTTTGTGGGCGTGTCCAAAAGACGTTGACAGCGACCATGTGGACACGGCCAAAGCGCCCTGCTTCCACGGCAGTCTTGAGCAACTGCATGGTCGGGTTCAAGCGGTTTTGCTTGACGACAAAGAGCTTGACGCCGGCGTCGCGGCAAGCGCGCACCATGGCCATGCCGTCTTCCCATTTGGTGGCCATGGGCTTTTCGCTCAGCACATGGCGGCCACTGGCGGCCACACGCATGGCTTGCAGCGGATGCAAGCCGCTGGGCGTGGCCAGGGTCACGATGTCGGCGTCGCAGCCGGCCAACAAGGCGTCGAGCGAATCAAAACCGGCGGCGCCGGTTTGGGCCACGGCCGCTTGCAGGGCAGCGGGGCGGGTGTCGCAGACTGCGACCAACTCGGCACGCTCGCGGTGCTGCTTGAGCGCTTCAATGTGGTTGGCCGAAATGCGCCCGCAACCCACCAGGGCAAAGCGGATAGGCCGTTCGGTCAAGGCAGAGGGTAAAAGCACTGTGGGTTTCATGCAGCCGCGAATTCTACGGGCGCCCCTAAAATTCAGGCCTAAACCACGGGCCGACGATGAGCGACGCACCTTCCACCGACAACACCCTGATCACCGAACGGCGCGAAAAGCTGCAAGCTCTGCGCAAGCTGGGCGTGGCCTTCCCCAACGACTTCAAGCCCAAGCACCACGCCGCCGACTTGCACCACAAGTACGACACGCTTGAAAACGAAGTGCTTGAGCCGCAAGGCATCAAGGTCACCGTGGCCGGCCGCTTGATGCTCAAGCGCGTGATGGGCAAAGCCTGCTTCGGCACGCTGCAAGACGGCACCGGGCGCATCCAGCTCTACTTGACGCTGGACGTGGTGGGTTCTGAGGCGCTCAACGCCTTCAAGCACAACGACCTGGGCGACATCCTGGGCTGCGAAGGCACGCTCTTTCGCACCAAGGCCGGTGAGCTGTCGGTCAGGGCCAGCAGCGTGCGCATGCTGACCAAGAGCCTGCGCCCGCTGCCCGACAAGTTTCATGGCATGGCCGACCAGGAACAAAAGTACCGCCAGCGCTACGTCGACCTGATCACCGACGAAACCACGCGCGCGCGATTCGTGGCGCGCAGCAAGGCCGTCAGTTCCATCCGCAGCTTCATGGTCGAACACGCGTTTTTGGAAGTTGAAACGCCCATGCTGCACCCGATTCCGGGCGGCGCCAACGCCAAGCCTTTTGTGACGCACCACAACGCGCTGGACCAGCAGATGTTCTTGCGCATCGCGCCAGAGCTGTACCTGAAGCGCTTGTTGGTGGGCGGCTTTGAGCGTGTGTTTGAGATCAACCGCAACTTCCGCAACGAAGGCATCAGCGTCCGCCACAACCCCGAATTCACAATGATGGAGTTCTATGCGGCCTACTGGACGCACCATGACCTGATGGACTTCACCGAAGCCGTGTTGCGCCACGCCGC
>JANNEX010000835.1:0-1790 GCA_031379155.1 Rubrivivax sp. | reverse complement strand
GGCGTCAGGGAATCACTGCGCTCGACCAGCGTTCTTGCAATGGCGGCGCAGGCGCGGGCCACTTCGGAATCGGGCACCAAGCCCGCGCGGCAAGTGTCGGTCAGGGCTTTGAAAGAGGGCAATGCCAGCGCGGCCTCAATGCCAATGGCATAGACCCACACCCGAGGCAGCAGGTAATCGGGCACGTCCTTCGGCAGGGCTTGCAGCACGACCTGGCTCAGAGCCGTCTCGTGACCTTGAAAACTCTGCGCCTGGGCCATGGCTTGCAGGCTCTTGTCCAGCGCTTGCGGTGCGCGCTCCAGCCACTCCAGCCACGGCGCCATGTTGTGGGGTTCGAGCCTCAACCAGCGCTGCACATCTGCAAGCGTGCAGGTCCTTTCGCGCCCACACCACTGCAACGCCCACACGGCAAGCACCGGGTCATCTGCCTGCTGGGCCAGCAGGCGCAGCGCGGGCGCCGCTGCGCCGCCAGCGGCGTCTTCGCCACGCAGCATCAGCGCAGCGGCACGCCAGCGCGGTGGGCCTGCGTCCAGGCGTTGCGCGAGCTTTTCCATCGCAGCGGCAAAGGCCTGATCGCCCAGGTGCGAAGGCAGTGCCGACCACAGGTCTTGCCCTTGCGTTGACGAGGCGGACGACAAGCCGCTGGCTGCCACAGGCACGCGGCCGATGCCGCACAAGTCCCACACCGCTGCGCCCGTTTGCATCGCTGGCCCCTGGCCCGCGCGCTGGCCTTCGCCCGCCTTGGCAGGCACCTTGACGGTGGGCGGCTGAGGCGGGTCGGCCGCTGACGCTGGCGGCCCGATCGTTGGCGCCATCACGGCTGCCAGCGGCGCGCTTGCGGCTGCGCTGGGCGGCAACTCGGCCACAGCCTGAGGCGCTGCGGGAGTGGGTAAACGCGCCGGTGATTGCAGCCACCACACCAGCAGCAGGGCCCAGACAAGCACCACGGTGGCGGCGGCCACACGCCGCAGCTTCATCGCCCGGCTTCCATCGCTGCGCGCACGGCCGCCACTTGCCGGCGCGACACTGGCAGCCATTCATCCAGCGCAGCCACCTGCACGGCCCAGCCGTCAGCGGCGTCTTGGCCGGGTGCATCACGCAGGGCTAACGCGCGAATGGCATGCACAGCCACGAGTGCGTTGCGGTGGATGCGCACAAAGCTGGCACCCAGGCGCAGCTCCAGCTCGGCCAGCGCGTCGTCCAGCACATGCGTGTGCTGCGCCGTGCGCAGGGTGACGTACTTTTGTTCGGCCTTGAGGTAGAGCACCTCGCGCACCGGCAGACGCAGCACACGGCCGCGGTCGCTGACCATGATCACGGGTTCTTCAGGCACGGCGTCGGGTTTGCCTTGCAACAGGTCCTGGCGTTGGCGCACCCGCTGCAACGCGGCCAACAGGCGTTCGCGCCGCACCGGCTTGGTCAGGTAGTCCAGCGCTTGCAGCTCAAAGGCTTGCAAGGCATGTTCGGCGTGCGCGGTGACAAAGACCACGGCAGGCGGCAGCGGCAGGGACTTCAGCGCGCTGGCCAGGCGCAAGCCGTCGCGGCCGGGCAGGCCAATGTCCAGCAGCACGACATCCACGGCCTGCTGGCTCAGGGCCAACAAGGCTTGATCGGCATTGGCGGCTTCGGCGCTGATGTGCAGCGCCAGCTCGGGCATGCCGTCCAGGAGTGAGCGCAAGCGCAGGCGCGCCAGCGGCTCGTCGTCAACGATCAAGACCTTCATGGTGAGGGCAAAGTGATGCGCGCATGGAAGACGCTGCCGCTGGGCAGGTCTTCGCGCCACACGTCGC
>JANNEX010000758.1:0-6031 GCA_031379155.1 Rubrivivax sp. | reverse complement strand
CTGACGCTGGTGGCCCTGGCCGCCCAGGCCCAGACCCAGCCACCGTCAGGTTCACCCAGCGACGTGCGCTACACGGCACCCAGTGCCGGCGAGACCACGCTCTACCCCCGCGCTGGCGCGCAAGACGCCAAGCCTTTGCTGTTCCGCAGCGAGCAGTCAGGCGTTGACTACATGGCCAATGTCCTCGTGGGCCGCATCGTGGTTGAAGTCGACCGCGACGGCGTCGTCGCCGACGGCCAGGCTCCGGTCACTTTGACCGTCAGGCTGTTTGGCAAAGACGGTCAGACGCTCAAGCAAACGGTGTTCGTGACCCTCGAACATTCAGGCGGCCGCGTGCTCTTGCCCGGCGCACGCACCGATGAATTCGGCCCGCGCCGCCAAGACGCCGACCGCGCCACACCCGGCGTGCAGTTGAAGGTGGACAACGGTGTGGCCGAGTTCAAATTGCTGGCCCCTGCCGAGGCGCAAGACGTGCGTGTGCGTGTGACTGCGGGCGCAGAAGAAGCGGCAGGCACCATCAGCTTTGTGCCCGACCTGCGGCCCATGGTGGCGGCGGGTTTGCTTGAAGGCATCATCAACTTGCGCAACAAGGCGCTCATCACACCGGCGCGGCGCAGCGACGGTTTTGAGCAAGAGCTTGAAAACTGGTCGCGTGACTTCAACGGCGGCAAAGCCAACGCCGCAGCGCGCGCCGCCTTTTTCCTCAAGGGCACCATCAAGGGCGACCTGCTGCTGACAGCGGCCTACGACAGCGACAAGGCCACGCGCGCCCGCCTGCTGCGCGATGTGCGGCCTGATGAGCTGTATCCCGTCTACGGTGACGCATCGCTGCGCAGCTTTGACGCGCGCAGCGCACAACGCCTGTACGTGCGCATCGACAAGAACAAAAGCTACGCGCTGTACGGCGACTTTGTCACTGGCGACGGCTTCACGCAGCCCATAGGCCAAGGGGCGGTGGCGTCCCTCAAGCAGCGCAGCCTGGGCAACTACAACCGCACCGCCACGGGTCTGCGCTTGCACCACGAAGACGGTGGCCTAACAGGCAATGTGTTTGCCTTCAAAGACAGCTTGCGCCAGGTGGTGGAAGAGATCAACAGCCAGGGCTCAGGCCCTTACGGCTTGCGCAACAACGGCGTGCTCGAAGGCAGCGAAAAGCTCGAAGTGCTGGTGCGCGACCGCGCTCAACTCTCGCGCATCGTGAGCGTGCGTGCGCTGACCCGTTTGGTCGACTACACCTTCGAGCCCTTCTCGGGCCGCATCCTGCTCACGAGTTTCCTGCCCGCCGTCGACACCGACCTGAACCCGGTGTCATTGCGCGTGACTTATGAAGTGGACCAAGGCGGTAAAGAATTCTGGGTGCTGGGCGGCGACGCGCAGGTCAAGCTGGGCGACAGCTTGGAGGTGGGCGGCTCTGTCGTCGCTGACCGCAACCCCTTGGCGCCGTATGACCTGAAAAGCGCCAATGCCACGCTGCACCTGGCGCCGCGCACCGCGCTGGTGGTGGAAGTGGCGCAGAGCAACAGCACCATCAACACCAACCCCACGAACACCAGCACCGGCCCGGGCTTGGCTGGGCGAGTGGGTGAAGTGCAAGGCCGCGCCTTCCGAGCAGAACTGGCGCACGAAGGCGACAGCACCGACGCGCGTGTCTTCCTGGGCCGCTCATCGCCACTCTTCAACAACACCGCCGCGCCGCTGGCCGGTGGCCGCGACGAGTTCTATGCACGCGGCGGCTTGAAGCTGGCGCAAGACCTCAAGCTCTTTGGCGAAGCACTGAAAAGCGACGACCGCAATGGCGGTGGTGGCAACCGTTCATCGGCGGCTTTTGGCCTGCGCTGGCAGGCGCTGGAACGCCTGTCGCTGGAAGCCAGCATGCGCCAGGCGCGTGAGACGGTGGGCACGCAGGCTAACGGTCCACTGAGTTGGCCTTACGATCAGACTCTGGGCCTGAGCAGCAGCATCGGTAGCGGCTCGGGTGGCGGCGCTTTGGGTTTTGGCAACCAGGTGCTGGACCCGGCGACAGGCCTGCCCGTCATCCGCCAAAGTGGCTTGAGTGGCGCCACGACCAGCCTGGCCAACGGCACACGGCTGGACAGCACCACGGTGCGCCTGGGCCTGGGCTGGCGCGCCACAGAACGCTTCTCACTGGGCGCCGAAGTTGAGAGCGACGTGGCGGGTGACAAGCGCCAGCGTGTCTCGCTGGGCGGTGACTACACAGTGGCAGAACGTACACGCCTGTATGGCCGCTTTGAACGCCAAAGCGGCTGGGTGCAACTGGGCGGTGTGTCTGACACGCAGCGCAGTGCCGGCGCTTTTGCCTTTGGCATCGACAGCAGTTACTTGCAAGACACGCAAGTCTTCAGCGAATACCGGCTGCGTGACGCCATCAGCGGGCGTGACCTGCAATTGGCCAGCGGCGTGCGCAACCTGTGGAACGTGGCCGAGGGTTGGCGCATCAGCACGGCTTACGAGAACCTGCGTGTCGTCAGCGGCGCCGCGGCGCCCGTCAACGCCGCCAGCGTGGGCCTGGATTGGAGCGCAGACCCGCTGTGGCGCGCCAGTGGCCGCATTGAGTTGCGCCGCTCGGGCGACATCAGCACCACGGCCGAGAACGAGCGTTTCAGCACCACCCTGCTGCAAGCCCTGGTGGCACGCAAGCTCGACCGCGACTGGACGCTGCTGGCGCGCAACCACCTGCTCAAGACCGACTACGCCGCGCGCGGCGACGTGCTGCAAGACCGCGCGCAACTGGGCCTGGCCTACCGCGACACCGACACCAATTTGATCAACGCGCTGGCCAAGCTCGAATACAAAACGGAAAGCGATGCCAGCAATGCCGCAGTGGGTGAATTGCGTTCACGCGCCTGGATAGTCTCGGCCCACGCCGACTATCACCCCAGCCGCCCTTGGTGGATGACAGGCCGCGTGGCCGCCAAGTGGCAGCGCGACCGTTTTGAAAACGGCGTGCCCAGCAGCTTCCAGGCGCAGTTGCTGGCCGGCCGGCTGGTCTACGACCTCACCGAAAACTGGGACTTGGGTGTGCTGGCTGCCGCGCAAGTGGGCAGTGGTGGCGCGCGCCAGACAGCCTTCGGTGTCGAAGCCGGCTACTTGCTCAAGCAAAACCTGTGGCTGTCGGCCGGTGTCAACTTCACGGGCTTTGCCGGTGATGCTGACTTGAGCGGTTATGAGTACACGCGCTCGGGCGTCTATTTGCGCCTGCGCTTCAAGTTCGATGAAAACCTCTTCAAGGGCCGTGACCGCGAGGTCAACAGGAGCCTCGACCGATGAAAAACTTCTTCCGTCTTACTGCCCTGGCGCTGTTGCCGGTGGCCGCCTGCTTGGCGCAAACCACGCAGCTTGCGCCGCAGAAGGCGCGCATCACTGACGAGGCCATCACGGCCGATCAAAAAGCCTACGAAACGCTGCAAGGCCGCATCAAAGGCCTCAACGACCGTGGCCGCCCGGTGCGCGACTACTTCCTGAGCAAGGCGCAGTGCTGGCTGGACGTGAGCTTCCACGAGTACACACGCAATGACCGCAGCGCTTTCCCGCAAGCCGCGATGACCGAGAGCGAAAAGCTCATCGTCGGCATGGAAGGCAATCTCAGCCCGGGCTCACCAGGGCTGCCCTTGGACACGCTGCTGGTCAACAACGCCGCGCGCCTGCGCCCCGATTTGTGGGACCGCGCCGCCGCGCTGCGCGGCCACGCCGGCTGGCGCTGCGCGGCGCAAAAAGCCTCGTGTGCCGAGGTCGAACTGGTGCACGCTGGCAATGAATTCAACCAGCAGCAATGGCGCCACGCCAAGCCCTATGTGCAGATCGCCGAAGACCTGCTGGGCGAAGCGTTAGAGCTGGCGGCGGCTTGCAACCCGCCGCCTGCTCCTCTTTCAGCGCCACCTGCGCCGGCACCCGAGCCCGCACCGCGCATCGTGGCCGCGCCACCCACGCCAGCCCCGGTGATGGTGCCCGTGCCGCCGCCCTTGCCCGAGCAGCAAGTGCAGCTCTCAGCCGGTGTGCTGTTCAACTTCGACAAGTTCGACGCCAAGAACATGCGCCCCTTCTCGGTCGTGCAACTGGAAGAATTGGTGCGCAAAGTGCAGCGTGAAAAGCTCAGCGTGCTAAGCATCAAACTGAGCGGACACGCCGACCGCCTGAACAGCACCGGCCAGGGCGACTACAACCAGCGCCTGAGCGAAAAGCGCGTGGCCACGGTGAAGGCCGAACTGGCCAAGCTGGGCATAGACAGCAAGCTCATGAGCGCAGCCGCCAGCGGCGATTCGCAGCAGGTACAGGGTTGCGAAACCCGCTTCAAGGCGACAGTGGATTTACAGGAATGCCTGCTGCCCAACCGGCGAGTGGAAGTGGTGATCGACGCGCGGCGGCCATGAACGGGTGGCGTCCTCGGCGGCGCCATGCGCTAAGTTTCATGATGCGGGGCAGCGCCCCGGATCATGGAACACTTCCACATTTAGGCCCTGACCTGGACGAGCCAGGGACAGCGGATGAAGGGTTGCGCTCATGTCCTCCTTGGGCAGCCTGTCGGCTGCCGAATTCCCCCTTGACTTCGCTCCACCTTTCACGCGCCGTCCCTGGCAGCGCGAGCTGTGGAATCAGTCGCTGTCAATTTCCAGCAGCAATCGTTGCGTAGCCTCGTGCGACATCTGCAAAAGTTCGGCGATGTCGCGCACGTCGTCAGGCAGCGCCGCGTTGTCCCAGTCCAGCGCGCTGTGGCGCGCCACGCGTATGGCCAGCAGCACGTTGCGCAGTTGCGAGGTGGACTGCGCCGCGTGGTCGTCGGTGAAGCGCACCAGCAGCGAAGGCAGGCGCCAGGCTTTCATCAAGGCGTGTTGAAGCTCGGCCAGTTCGACGTTGAGCAAGGCCTTTTGCGCGTCGGCTGAACGCAGGGTGCTGTCTGCGGCCTGGCGCTGCTGAATCTGCAGCGCCAGCGCGGGTGCTTGCAGCCACAGCAACAGCTCGGCAAAGTCGTGCAGCAGCGCGGCTTCGTGGATGACGCCGGCGTCATGGTCCATGCGGTGCACGGCAAAGCCCATCGCAAACTGCGCCGCACGGTGTGCGCGGCGCAGCACAGCGTTGAAGCCGGCCAGCGCATCGGGCTCATCGGCCAGGCGTTCTTGCGCCACTTCTAACGCGCCAAAGACGCGGAAGAAGGGCGGTATGCCCAGCATCACCAGCGCTTCGGTCACCGTCTCAAGCTCACTGCCTTCGCGGCCCCGACGCAGGTGCGCCACATGGGCCAGCAACTTCAGGGTCATCAGCGGGTCGTTGTTGATGGCCTCGGCCAGCATGTGTGCGTCCACGGTGCCACCGGCCTCTTCGATGGCGCGCAACTCTTCCAGCGCCAAGGCCGTGCTGGCCAGCACGGGCAGGCGCGTGTGGTCAAACACGTCCACCCAGGCCCGCACATCGCGCAGGGCGCATGTGACGAAGGAAGTGGGCGTGGTGGGCATGGGCGGGTTTTCGAGCGGGATCGTCCCGGCTTTATCGGCCCGCCTTGGAGCCGACTTAAGTTGCGACCGAAGTTGCGACCGAAGTTACGACCGAAGTTACGACCGAAGTTGCGACTTAAGCTGAGACTGAACTGTCCAGGCTCAGCATCAAACCTTCACGCGCGTTGGCGTGGCCATCCAGCAGCGCGCGGTAGGCGGCTTCGGTGGCCGCTGTGCCGCTGCCGTTGACGATGGTCACCCAGGGGTCACCGGACTTTTCCACGCGCGCCAAGAAGGCGCCCCACGCCGCGTTCAGGCGCTGCTCCAGCACTTCACGGCCCCAGCCTTCGGGCGGCGGTGAGGCGCGTTTTTTGATTTGCGCCGGCGCAAAAAACAGTGTCGGTTTGGGGCCCGGCAAGCCGCCGCCCGAACCCAGTGCTTCCCAGTGTGTTCCGCCGATGGAGCTGCTGAATTTCAGCGCGTCTTTGAAGCGTTCATGCACGCTGCGGCGCAGGCCCGCGTTGCCGGCGAAGTCGACGTAGAGCGTGGGCACGGTGGGGTCCAGCGTGGCCACGTCGGCGTAG